>JAJAZB010000188.1 GCA_026785975.1 Cytophagaceae bacterium
TATTGTTTCTCTAATTTTGATCCCTTTTGGGAGTCAAATTGCTACGTTGTTATTCAGCAACGAATTTACAGTAATTCATGTATATTTTCCAATTCAATTGGTGGGCGATTTGATGAGGATCATAACCTGGGTTTTAGTGAATGTGCTCTTTGCCAAAGCGTACATAAAAGAGTATATTATCTTTGAACTTACGTTTGGCTTTATTTATATAATATTAGTTAAATTATTAATCGGTAAATTTGAGTTACTCGGCGTGTGTTATGCGTATGCTGCAAATTACGCACTTTATTCAGGATGGTTGATGGTTTACATGAATAAAGTATTATTAAAGTAGGATGAAAACAAATAATCCATCAGTTAGTATAGTAGTACCTACTTTAGGACGTAAAAATGAAGTATATGCCCTGTTAAAGTCAATCATTCAAAGTACAGTTCAGCCTATTGAAGTTATAATTTTAGATCAGAACTGTTCAAATATTCTGGATGATATTATTTTTGACTTTAAAGAACAAATAAATATTAAGCACGTAAGAGTGAATTTTAGAGGCTTATCAAAAGCAAGAAATTACGCAATCAAGTATACGACAGGTGAAATTTTAATGTTTCCGGATGACGATTGCAGAATTTTCTCAAATACAATCGGGACGGCCCTAACGGTGATGAATGATACTGGTACTGATGTTATATTTGGGAAATGTATTGATGAGCAAGGTAAAGACAGTATTATTAAATTTTCGGAAAAACCTTCTTGGCTTAATCTTAGAAACTTTGAAGGTAAATTTATAGAAGCCACAATGTTTATAAAGCGTCAATTATTGGATAATTATAGTTATGATGAAGGATTGGGAGCAGGTACATTTCATGGAGCCGAAGAAGGTTATGACTTAGTTTATAGAATGTTAAAAAATTATATAAAAATGTATTACTCTCCTAATGTTGTATTTTACCATCCTCAAGCATTTATAGATTATAATTCGCCCGGTGCAATACATAGAGTTTTTAGTTATAGATGTGGGTTTGGACGCGTATGTATGAAACATAAACTTTATTGGAAATTAGCTAAACGGTTTTTTAAAATTTCAATGGCATTGCCATTTTTCTTTTTACTTGATCGTAGAAAGCTACGATATTATCTTTCAGAATGTTTAGGTATTGTAACTGGTATTGTAGTAAAATCCTAAAGCAATGACTTTAAAGGTAAAACCCAATAGTATTATCACATATTTTATACTCACTCATGGCCTATTTGTGATCAATTTATTTTTAGAGCCTGTCATTTTAACCCCTTTTCAAAATTTGGACTATGCTATTACTTTGCATATAATAGCAATGATATTTTTCATAACTACTTATTTTCTTTACAGAGTATTTATAAGTTATACGAATTCAAGCACAGATGAAAAAAGATATTATTATCCAGTAAATTTTTTTGTTGTTTCCTATATTATAGCTTTTATAGGACTTGGTATAGCAATAGCTCAAATTATGGTGGCCTCAAGTATACAAGAATATTTTTTACGTTTAGCTGCCAATGATTCAGGAGTAGGAATCCGTGATGCTTATTTATTGTCATTTGATGAAGGTGGAATTAGTGGCGTAATCAAAATGTTCACCACTTCTACTCTCTCGGTATATCTATATTCGTTGGCTATTCCGCATTTCACCAAAGTAAGTGAAAAAGAGGAAAAACAGTTTAAATTCTTAAATTATGTCGCTCTTGTATTGCTTATAACGAAATCTATATTGGCTTTAGATAGACTTACAATATTAGCAATTATAGTATCAAATTTTTTTATAATGGTAAGGTTAAAGCGTGTGTTTACTTTAAGAAATTTATTGTTCTTTTTTGCTGCTATTTCTATTGGAAATTTTCTCACTTCTTCACGTTATTCTGAACTCTCTCTTTATGACAGCGTTAAATTTTATTTAACGTTAAGCCTAAATAATTTTGGATTAATGCATGAATCATTGAAAGGGCACACATATGGTTTTGAAACCATATTACACCCACTTATTTTTGTATTTAGGTTTTTAGGTATTGATTATATAGGTCCTGAATCATCTTTTAATTGGGAAGATAATCCAGCTCAATACTTAGCTTCTTGGGCCTATCAAGATTTTGGTTATGGTATGTTTATTTTATATGCACTTTTTGGATGGTTATGTGCTTTTATCGATCAAAAGGCATTATTTAAGCATGATGTTTTTTATGGTGCTATTTACTTTGTGATTTTGTATTGTGTTTGTTTATGGATTGTTGTTCCTCCCTTTAGAGGGCTTGAATTTTGGGTTGCCTTATTAATTCCAGTTTTATTAATTAGATTTTTTGCTGTAACCTCGTCAAAAAATTACATAGTCAGAACTTAAGTAACCGTTTCTGGAATTATGCTTCTAAACCTTGACAACATAATTTTCTCCTTACAGCGTACAGGGGGGATTTCCGTGTATTGGTACGAGTTAATTAGTCGCATCATTGCGTCTGAACACGCCCCCCAGTACTTTAACCTTAAGAAGAACAATAATATATTCGGCAATCAACTAATTGATAAGATTAGGCCGGTAGAGGAATCCATGTTGCCTACGTATGCGCTCAAATATTTACCCTTTCACCATGCTTTAAAAGCTGGATCGATATTTCATTCCAGCTTTCTGCGGGTTAGTTTACAGAAAAATATAACCAACGTATTAACAATTCATGATTTAATTTATGAAAAGAAGTTCATAAGGGGCGCAGGACGATTCGTAAATATGGAGCAAAAGAGATTTGCCTTAAACAATGCGGATCATATCATTTGTGTTTCTGAAAATACGAAACATGATTTGCTCGAATTCTATCCGTTTACAATGGAGAAAGAAATAACGGTCATTCACAATGGCGTTAGTTCTGATTATTTTCCAACAACTGATCCTTTTTCCAGTAGTAAATTTTTAATTGAACCTTATAAATATATCCTGTACGTTGGTGGCCGCAGTAACTATAAAAACTTTGAGCTTGCCGTCGATATCGTTTCGGCTTTAAGTGATTATACTTTAGTACTCGTGGGAGGGAAGACCATGCACACTAAAGAATATGAACTACTGTCGACTAAACTCCCGAACCGATTTAGATTATTCCAAAGTATTTCAAGTGAAGATTTGAATTTGCTTTATAACAGTGCCTTTTGCTTATTGTATCCCTCTAATTATGAAGGCTTTGGAATTCCAGTAGTCGAAGCCATGCGGGCCGGGTGCCCGGTAGTTGCGCTAAATACGTCGTTAATTCCTGAAGTAGCGGGTGATGCAGCTTTATTAGCCAGTGAACCCTCCTTAGAAGAATTCTGCTCTTTAATTCACTTGCTAACTAATTTTAAGTTCCGAAATATCCAGATAAACTCGGGCTTTAAACAAGCTGCTTTATTTTCCTGGGATACCTGTTTTGAAAATACGTTGGATGTTTATAAACAGGCTCATTCGGGTTTAGTTTGAGAGGCATGATTAGGTAAAAACGTTACTTTTTACCACGTTTTTCTGTCATGGCTCCGGCCACCCGGCCCGACGTAGGAGGGACCTTGCTGGCATAGCGAAATACAAGATCCTTCGTACCTCAGGATGACAAAAACCTCAGTGTAACAAAAGGGGTTTCAAACCTTCAAACCCTCGTCAAACCTCAAATGAATACCCACCTCACCCGTCTTTTCAACATCGCTCAGAAAGAAACCCGGACGATTGTGGGGTTGATGTCGGGTACTTCGCTCGATGGCCTCGACGTGGCGCTGTGCCGGATTACCGGAAGCGGCGGGCGTACGCAGGTGGACCTGACGCACTTTGAAACGGTGGACTACACGCCGGAAATCAAGGCCAACATCCGGCAGGTTTTCGCGAAGAACACCGTTGATTTTCAATTCCTGACCGTACTCAATCCCTGGCTTGGTACCCTGCACGGGCAGATGGTGCTCGACTGCCTGAACCGCTGGGAAGTCCCCGCCGCCACCGTCGACGTGATTGCCAGCCACGGCCAAACGGTGTTGCACGCACCAAAAAGCCTGCACGGCCGGGCGGGCTTTCCCAACGCCACCCTGCAACTCGGCGATGGGGATCACGTGGCCGTCACCACCGGGATTATTACGTTGAGTGATTTCCGGCAAAAACACCTGGCCGCCGGGGGCGAAGGCGCGCCGCTGGCCGTGTACGGTGACTACTTTATTTTCTCGAAACTGGGCGAAAACCGCCTAATGCTCAATCTGGGGGGCATCGCCAACTTCACCTACCTGCCCGGCACTCTCGACGCCAGTGCCGTATTCACCACCGATACCGGGCCAGGCAATACCCTGCTCGATGCGTTCACCCGGCACTTTTTCCCGGCACTGTCCTTCGACCGCGATGGGGCGTTGGCGCGGGCGGGGACCGTGAGCGAGCCTCTTTTACAAGCGCTGAAATCGGACCCTTTTTTTAGCCAACCTTTCCCCAAAACCACGGGTCCCGAACTCTTCAATGTCGCCTCCGTGCAGCGGGCGCAGGTCGCCACGGCGACGGAAGCCCTCCGGCCCGAAGATCTGCTGGCCACGTTGGTGCGCTTCAGCGCCGAGACGATTGCCGGGGCGCTGCGCTGGGCGATGCAACCAGATACGCCTTACCGCGTGTACCTGAGTGGGGGAGGAGCGCACAACCCCGCCCTCACCGATGCTTTGGGGGCACTTCTGCCCGGCGTGACGTTTGGCCGTACCGACGAGTTGGGCATTGCGGGCGATGCCAAAGAAGCCGTGCTGTTTGCGATTCTGGCGAATGAAGCGCTCGTTGGGGGAACGACCGATTTTGGGGGTCGGGCGGGTGTGCCGAGTGTGACGATGGGGAAGATTTCGTTGCCGGGCTGAGGTGCTCCGACCTGGCGAGACTCCGACCGGAGGTCGGAGCTACGGGGGCGAAGAATTGAAATGCCGAACGGCCCCCGAAAGAATTATTCCAGCAGAGCCAAAATATCTTCTTTCGTCAGCGCCTTGACGAAACCTTCCTCGGTCGTAATCAACTCATTGGCCAGGCGCTGCTTGGAGCGTTGCAACGTCAGAATTTTTTCTTCCACCGTGCCTTTGGTAATAAATTTATAGGTGAACACCGGCTTGTCCTGCCCGATGCGGTGCGCCCGGTCGATGGCCTGCGCTTCAACGGCCGGGTTCCACCAGGGATCGAGAATAAACACGTAATCGGCGGCGGTGAGATTAAGCCCCAGGCCACCCGCTTTCAACGAAATCAGAAACAGGCGCACGGATTCATCTTCCTGAAACCGCTCTACCTGTTCCTGCCGGTTGTGGGTGTTGCCGTCGAGGTAGGCGTAGGTGAGACCAGCGGCGGCGAGGTGGGGCCGGAGCAAATCGAGGTGTTTGACGAATTGACTGAAAATCAGAATCTTGTGATTTTCGCTGATGGCCGTCCCGATTTTTGCCAGCACGTCTTCCAGCTTACCCGACCCGTGTTCGTAGTCGGGGTCGACCAGGCGGGGATGATTGGCCAGTTGGCGCAGGCGCGTCAGGCCCTGCAACACGACCATCTGTGATTTGGCCATGCCTGCTTCCTGAATGTGTTCGAGAATGATGTTCCGGTAGTACGACTTAGCCTTTTCGTAGGCCTGTTCCTGCTCTTCGCTCATGCGGGAATAGTGCAGGCTTTCCACTTTAGGGGGCAATTCCGTGGCTACCTGGGCCTTGTGCCGCCGGAGCATGAAGGGCTTGATGATGCTGTAAAGTCGCTGGATTTTCTTCTCGTCGCCCCGTTTTTCAATCGGAATCTGAAACTCGTTTCTGAAAAACGTCTGCGTACCCAGCAGGCCCGGATTCAGAAAACTCATCTGGCTCCAGAGATCGAGGGTACTGTTTTCGAGGGGCGTACCGCTCAAAATAAGCCGGTGCTTGGCCTGCAGGCGCATCACCGCCCGCGTGAGGTGCGAAGTGGGATTTTTGATCGCCTGCGATTCGTCGAGAATCACGTAGTTGAACCGGTACGCCCGCAGCAATTCCACGTCGATGCGGACAATGCCGTAGCTCGTCAGCACGATGTCGTACTGGTCAAACTGGCTCGTATCCTTGTCGCGGTAGGTGCCGGTGTAGACCAGAATGTTGAGTTCGGGCGCGAATTTTTCGGCCTCCAGTTGCCAGTTGTACAGCAACGACGTGGGCATCACAACCAGCGAAGCCTCGTTGGTGGATAGTTTAAACAGCGAAATGCCCGACTTGTGCGAAGGCGCCATCGTGACGCCCGAACCCAGCGTTTCTTTTTGCGAAAGCAACAGAGCGAGCGTTTGGGCGGTTTTGCCCAAGCCCATGTCGTCGGCGAGGCAACCCCCAAACTGGTACTGATTCAGGAACCGCAGCCAGTCGTAACCGGCTTTCTGGTAAGGCCGGAGCGTACCGCGAAACCCTTTCGGCATCGTGTAGTTTTCGATTTCCTTAAAATCCCGCAGCCCTTCCAGTTTGCGGCTCAGCACGGTTGAGGCCAATTGTTCGCGTTGCAGATCCTGCACCAACGCCAGGTGGTGTTTGCGCAACATCAGACGTTCCTGGCGGTCGGGTTCGGCAAACGCCAGGAGTTCGGAGTACTGCGTAAACCACATTTCGGGAATGATCGCCACCTCGCCGTTGGGCAAGGTAAACTCCCGTTTGCGGGCCAGAATCAGGTTGCGCAGTTTCAAAAAAGGAATGTCGAACTCGCCAAAGCGCACCGTCGCGTAGACGTCGAACCAGTCGTTGCCCTCGCGGATGGACACCTCGATGGTCGAGTAGCCGAGGAAGTACCGTTTCTCGTCGGTCTGGTTCTGGCTAATTTGAAACCCGGCCTCGCGCAGGGTCAGGTAGTGGGCCTGCAACCAGTTGAACGCGCTGGTTTTGCCGAGCGTGGCCCGGCCATTTTTCAGATCCAATCCCAGGGCTTTGAGCACCTGCACGTTTTCGCGTTCACGCGGCAAATCCCGGCGAATTTTATGGAAAATATAGTCGTCGCCGTGCTTTTCCAGGCTTACGTTGGCCACCGCCGAAAAGCTATCGAACCGGAACGTGTGGGTACCGTACTGAAACGCCAGGTTGAGGGTCACCCGGCTTTCGTCGTCGGGTTCAGGCTCTTCGGTCGCTGCTTCCGGCCCCGCCAGTTCGATCACGGTTTGTTTGTGTTTCACCGTCGTTTCCGAAAGGTTCAACAGCGGCACGGGCGCGTAGGCCTCCTGCCGGATTTCAAACCCTTTTGCGTATACGTCAAACTGCGTAATCACCGACAAAACGAACTTTCGGTAGTAGTCTTCCTCAATATTTTTGGGAATAACGATAAATTTTTTGTTCAGGAAAGGCCGCAATTTTTTCCCGTCCACGTCTTTTTCGAAATGATAAAGTTTCTGGTCGAGAAATAGCCAGGCGGGTTCATCGCAGAGAATAAACGCGTTGCGTTGCTGGAACTCCACCCGGTTTCCCTGGTACTGAATCGTGGGGAAATAGTGGGTGTTGTCGGGGTTGCGCATGAAATGAAACACCACCCTGGCCGGTTGGGGCAGCACCTCGATGGGCTGGTTGGTGGGCATACCGTCGTTGCCCATCACAAACAACGGCTTGCCGATGAGCAGGGGCAGAATCTGAGCCTTGTGCGCTTCGAGGTACAGGCAAATCGTCTCCTGAAGGGCTTTATCACCTTTTTGCGGATCGTAAATCTTCAGGAAAAAATCAACTGGTGACAGGCGGCGGGTGCTGAATTTCTTCACGACGACATCCTGCTGAAGGGCGTCGATGAGGCGCACCAACTGGAAATCGGCCTCGTCGAGACCGGCGGCAAACTCCTGCACATTTTTGCTGGAAACCGTCTGGTACTGAAAGGTCAGTTGGCCCCGGCCGTTGAGTTGCACCACGGAGGCTTCAAATAAATAGCCCAGATACTCATGTTGCAGCAGGGAGTAAACCAGACGGAATGGTTGCTGGGGGGAGACGTTCATCAGTACACGATCAACTTATTTAATTGGTCAGGGCCGGGGTTGTACCCTGACGGGTTGGGGTTCTTGTTTTACTGTGCCTGGGCCTACGGGGTTCGGTGGTGAAACGCGAAAACCGCAAACCAACTTTGTCCATCCGGCAAACCGATGGCCCTGATCCGGTACGTTTGTTTACTCAAAAAAGAAGTCGTATTGTTTTTACAACGACCCGATGAAGGTGGGTTTAAGTCCGAAAAATAGGGAACCGGGTTGAATAGTCAATTCATTGGCGAAAAAAAATTAACAAACCGCATCGGGGTAGCCAATTGACAAACAGAATCCCCGGTCGATTACCCATTCTCAATTTTTCGCCGTAGCTTTGTCCGGCAAATAACCACTTCTCCCCCCACCGTTATTTGCCATGCTCGATACCTCCAAGTTTCTTTACGAGGCCCTCACTTACGACGACGTTCTGCTGCTTCCGGCCTACTCGGAAGTTCTCCCCCGCGAAACCCGCACCCAAACCCTGCTCACGCGTAATATCCGCCTCAATATTCCCTTGATTTCGGCGGCGATGGATACGGTCACGGAGTCAGAAATGGCCATTGCCATGGCTCAGGAGGGCGGTATCGGGATTGTTCACAAAAACATGACCATCGAGCGCCAGGCCGAAGAAGTGCGCAAGGTGAAACGCTCCGAGAGCGGGATGATCATCGACCCCATCACGCTCAACGACACCGCAACGTTGTACGACGCCCAGCGCATCATGCGCGATTTCCGGATTGGCGGCATCCCGGTCGTCAACGACGAAGGCCGCCTGACGGGCATCCTGACCAACCGCGACCTGCGCTTCCAGACCAACATGGGTCGCCCGGTGACCGACGTGATGACCAAAGACCGCCTCGTGACGGCGACCGTCGGTGTCGATTTGCAGCAAGCCGAGGAGATTTTGCAGGAACACCGCATTGAAAAACTGCCCATCGTCGACAAAGACCACCGGCTCGTTGGTTTGATTACCTACAAAGACATTCTGAAAAAGAAAAGCCACCCCGACGCCTGCAAAGACGATCTCGGTCGGCTGCGCGTGGGGGCCGCCGTGGGCGTCACGCCCGACTTGCTCGTTCGCGTGGGCGCGTTGGTCAAGGCGGGCGTCGACGTGGTAAGCATCGACACCGCGCACGGGCATTCGTTGGGCGTGATCAACGCGCTGAAAACAGTGAAGGTGGCTTTCCCCAACCTCGACGTGATGGTGGGCAACGTGGCTACCGGCGAAGGGGCCAAAGCCCTCGCCGACGCCGGAGCCGACGCCGTAAAAGTGGGCGTGGGGCCGGGGAGTATTTGCACCACGCGGGTGATTGCGGGCGTGGGTATGCCCCAACTCACGGCGGTGTACGAAGCAGCCAAAGCGCTGCTGGCCAGCGGGGTACCCGTCATTGCCGATGGGGGCATCCGCTACTCCGGTGACATTGTCAAAGCGCTCGCAGCGGGGGCTAGTTCGGTGATGATCGGTTCGCTGCTGGCGGGCACCGAGGAAGCCCCCGGCGAAATTATCATTGCCGAAGGCCGCCGGTTCAAAACCTACCGGGGCATGGGTTCGGTGGAGGCGATGGAAGACGGCTCGAAAGATCGCTATTTCCAGGACGCTGAAGACGACCTCAAGAAACTCGTCCCCGAGGGCATCGTGGGCCGGGTTGCCTTCAGAGGAAAAGTTGGCGAGATTATTTACCAGATGGTCGGTGGCCTAAAGGCCGGGATGGGCTACTGCGGTACGCCCGATCTGGAGGCGTTGAAAGCGGCTAAATTCGTGAAAATCACCTCCGCCGGAGTACGTGAAAGCCACCCGCACGACATCCAGATTTACAAAGAAGCGCCGAATTACAGTACCAAGTAAATTCTTAACTAAACCCCGAATGATGAAAAGAACCCTACTCACCGCGATTCTGACGACGCTGATTTTCGGCGTGGCCCCGGCCCAGACGTTGCGCGGTACCGACAAAAGTCCGATGGACATGGCCTATTTCCCGGATCATTTCGCCCACGACCGACGCCCCGGCGAGAAAGCGATTATTCGGGTGACGTACAGCCGACCCCCAAAAAAGGAGCGGGAAGTTTTTGGCAAACTCGTTCCGTACGGTAAAGTCTGGCGCACGGGAGCCAACGAAGCCACCGAAATCAAATTTTACGAAGACGTAGAATTGAGCGGAAAACCCGTCAAGGCCGGTTCCTACTCGCTTTTCAGTATTCCGGGCGAAAAAGAATGGACGCTTATTTTGAACACAGATCTGGATTATTGGGGCGCTTACAAGTACAACGAGAAAAACGATGTAGTCCGGGTGACGGCCCCGGCCAAAGTAACAGCGGAGTCCGTTGAGAATTTCACCATTCAATTTGAAAACAAAGGCGAAAAGCAAGGCGTCATGAAGCTCGCCTGGGACAAAACGATGGTGGAAGTTCCTTTTAAAGTTTTATAAACCGTAAATGCCTTTTCACCGAAACTGCGTCAGTTCGGGCGCTTCCTCCCAGGAGATCAGGGCGTTGAAAAGCCGCGCCCGTTGGAAGCGCGGTAAATCCTGGGGCCGGAGGATTTCGGGGTGAATCACACCCGCCGCCAGTAGCGCGGCCCGCCGGGTTCCTTCAAGGAGCGGTTGGGCCGGGGTAAGCCAGCGGGAACCGTCGTAAAAAGCCACGTTGGCGTAGGTGGTGTCGGTGAGCAGGCCGTTTTTCACAATCAGTACTTCGTCGGCACTACTGCCTACCCGCAAGGCGTCGAGAGCCGACCGGTTGGCGTACTTGAAGGCGTAGTCGAGATCATTGGCCTGGACGAGTTGCAGGGAATGGATCGGGCGAATTTGGTACGGAATAAATTCGACGGATTCGAGTTTTTCACCGTAAATAATCCGGCAGCGGTACACCTGGTTGGGCAGAAGTCCGGCGGGCACTTGAACTTGTTCGGCCAAATCCCAATCCGTTTTTGCGCCAAAGAAATGCCGCCGAGTCCGGTTTAGCCGGGCGTGGTGCCCATCAAGATTTTCGAGAATCCCGTTACAGCACCGGATGGTTTCGAGGAATTGGGACATAGATTTTGTCGAGAAGTTCGCGGTACTCGGCCCCGGCATCGCTCTGAAACGTGATGCCGCCACCGCTGCGGAAAGCCAATCCATCGGGTGTTTTTTCAATAAACCGGATCAGTACGCCACTGTCGAGGGTATTTCCGTTAAAAATTCCGCCAACGCCCGTGTAAAATCCGCGTGGTTTGCCCTCGACCGTGCGGATGATTTCAAGGGTTTTGCGCTTGGGTGCCCCCGATACCGACCCGGCAGGCAAGAGTTTGAAAAACCAATCCCCGAGCGTATCCGGCCAGTTTTTGGGCAATTCACCGCTGATTTCCGAACTGATCTGGAGGAGCGTTTGCCCGTGCGTGGCTACTTCTTCGATGTACCGGAAGCGCTCGACCCGCACCCGTTTGGCCACCTGACTCAGGTCGTTGCGGAGCAAATCGACGATGGTGTAATGCTCGGCTTCTTCTTTTTTATCCGCTAAAAGCTGTTGGCGGGCGTCGGGCAGGTGGGCGGGTAAGGTGCCCTTCATGGGAAACGTCGCGATGCGGTTGCCCTCCACGCGTACGAAAGGCTCGGGGCTGAAACAGATGAATTCGTCGGATTTAGGTGGGGGCTTAGGCGGGGCATGGACCTCGCGCAGGGCCTTCGCATCCAGGCCGCGCCACCAGAGTTTGTACCGCGCCTGGCTGTGTTGAAAGATTTCCTGAAACGTTAGACTACACTCGATTCGGGTCGAAGCCGTCAGATTCAGCAGGAATGTATTGCCCGCCTGTAATTCCCGTTGAACGGGATTGAATGCGGAAACGAATTCGTCGAAGGAAAGCGGGATAGCCTGTAAATCAACTGGTTTTGGCTTGGTTTCCTTTCCTGAAGGGGCGTTGGTATTTCCACTGAAATCATACCAGAGTTGGGCCGGGTCGACCTCGCTCAGCGGTAGAACCAGCGGCATTTGCTCCTCAAAATCAATGAGAAACAAGAATGGTTCGCGCCGCTCGCCCAGCGTATTCATTCGTTCGATGGCGGCCTGCCGGGTGTTCATGGGGCAAAGGTAGTTGTCGGTTTGGGGTTTGGCCGCTTCATAGCTACCCTTAACAAGAGCCAGATAAAAAAAGTCCGGCGATTTCTGATCGTCGGACTTTTTTTAAAATCTAAAGCAGTTCGGATTAGGGACGGCCGCCGCCACCGCCGGGGCGACCACCGCCGCCCGGACGACCACCGCCTGGCGTACCACCGGTTGGAGCAGGTTGCACCGTGCCACCACCACCGTTGTCATCCCCGCCTCCCTTCACGTCGTCGTTGTTGACGGAGCGACGTTTGCGGCGCGGGGCGTCAAAACTCATTTTACCAATCTGGTAGCTGAAATTGACCCGCACGCCCGTATTGAACAATTCAGTTGTACTGTTTTGGCTAAATGTGGCCGAGGCTGATCGATTGCGAATTTTGAAACTGTTGCTCAGGAAGTTCTCGGCGGCCAGGCCAACACTACCTTTTTTGTTTTTAAACTCTTTCCTCAAACCCGCCGAGTAGAAGGCAAAACCGCCCTGCTGACCCTGTAATTGCACTTCCTGACCCCGGAAAAACGAGAAGGCTTGTGCCGCCCAACCATTTTTGAACTGAAGGCTGCTGTTGAGCCGACCACCCAGATTCCAACCCCGGTTGCTGGCGTTGAGGGCGGGTGAAGGATTGTTGTTGCGCAGAATGCTATAGTACACATCGGCACCCCCGCCGATCGACCATTTCGTGGTAATGTTGACGTTGCCGTAGAAATTAGTCCCGTACGACTGCAGTTCGCCCACGTTCTGGTACGTCGTCAGGGTTGCTTCCGGGCGTTGGCTAAAGGGTACACGGATGGTCTCGATCGAATTGGCCGTCTGCCGGGTGAAAAGCGCCAATGTCACGTAGGTCGTTTTGAAAAACGTACTCAGGCCCAGTTCAATGTTGTCGGTCAGTTCGGGCCGCAGCGTCGGGTTACCCTGACTGACGTTCTGGGGGTTAGCCTGGTTGAGGTTGGGATTCAATTGCTGAATCCCCGGGCGGCGAATTCGCCGGTTGTAGCCTAATTTCAGGGTTTTCCCTTTGAATGTCTTCGACACGTTAAGACTCGGCACCAGGTTGCTGTAATCAGGAATGGCAATGGTTCCGCCTTCCCGCGTACTGGCGTTGATGAACGTGTGCTCGTAACGCGTCCCCGCCTTAAACGTGTATTTATTCTTGGTCGTTAGCGTGTACGAAAGGTACCCGGCGGCGATGTTCTGATCGTAGTCGAGCGAACCGGCGGGCCGGGCTATGTCCGTTATAAAATCGCTGCCGGGTAGGCCAGTCAGATACTGGAAGTCACTCTGCACTTTCCGGAGAATGGCTTTTCCACCAAATTCAATCCGCTGGTTCGACTTGATGGGCGACTCGTAATCAGTCTCCAGGGTTATCTCCTGGTTATTGCTCCGGTTGCGGTTTCCTTCCATGCCGCTGATGTTGCCAATCCCGTTGATGAGTTCAGCGTCGAAGTCGTTGGTGCGATCATTCCGACTGTACTGGCCCGATATGCTCCACTCCTGGTCTGGCTTGTAGGTACGGGTGTAGTCCAGGTTTACATCGACGGTTCCGGAGAGGTCTTTGGTGTCGATGTTACGACCCGTCGTTGAAATGGGCTGGCTGTTCGTAAATCGGTTGATCGTTAAATCCTGCTGGTTAAACTGATTGCGTGTGCCATAAGATACGGAAGCACTCAACGCCTGATTCTTCGACAAATCGTAGTCCCAACCCAGGTTGTAACGGCCAAAAGCACCCTGGTTCAGCCCTTCGCCGGTTTGCGTCGTGCGGAACTGATTGGCCCCTGAAAACGTGGTTTGGTCGAAAGTCGTCTTGGTTTTTACGTTGTAATTGGCCCGGCCAAAGCCGCTGAGGCTAAAACCCATGCTCTTGCGGCGGTAGTTGCCATTGAGGCCCAGGTTGGCGCCCCGGTTGCCAACGCCTGTATCAAGGTTAAGAGTCAGACCTTGCAGGGTGTTCTTTTTGGTGATAATGTTGATGATCCCGCCCGATCCTTCGGCATCGTACTTGGCCGAGGGTGAAGTGATAACCTCAATCGTTTTGATCATGTCGGCGGGAATCTGCTTCAGGGCGTCGGCCACGCTACTGGCCACGATAGTACTGGGTTTGTTGTTGATGAGCACCCGCACGTTGGAATTGCCCCGGAGTTGTACGTTGCCGTCCAAATCCACCGACAACATGGGCACTTTACGCAGAATCTCGGTGGCGTCACCGCCTTTAGCGGTAATGTCCCGATCGGCATTGTACACCAGCCGGTCTACCTTTTCCTCAATCAACGCCCGCTGTCCGGTCACGGTCACTTCGTCGAGTAGTCTAACCTGGGGCGATAGTTTGATTACCCCCAGGTCGATGTCCTGGCCCTTTTCGACTTTAATATTGTCAACCGTTTTGGTGTCAAAACCAATGAACGTCACGAGCAGTTTGTACTCGCCCGCCGCAACGCGGGTCAGGGTAAATTTTCCCTTCTCGTCGGCAGCGGTACCGTCCACGGGCTTATTGGTGGCTTTGCTGTAAAGCGCAACGCTGGCAAATTCAACCGCTTTCGTCACCGACGAGTCGACGACGTACCCCGTAATTTTAGAGTTACCGCGCGGGGTCGGCTCATTGGCCATGCCCGGAATGGTCTGCGGCGGCTGTTGCTGTTGCCGCTGGCCACCACCAAATCCACCCTGACCGCCGCCACCCGGAAATTGGGCGAACGAAGATCCAGCCAGGACAGTCAGGAAAAGAAGATTAAATAGCTTTTTCATTGCTCGATGTTTGACACGAAGTGTCGTTCGTAAGGGATTGATAGGAAAAAGAGTCGTGCTCAGGGTGATGTCCTTCTGAAAAATTTCCGTTCATTCCCCGTGTGGTACGCTGAGGCGTTGCTACACGGATTGAATTTTTCTAACAAAACCCGCACCAGTTCATCGGTTCTGAAAGGCAAAAAAGGTTCACCTTCAATCATTTCGTACAACTTAGGGGCGGCCGGGTGTAATGCTTGAACAAACACGTTTCTTTCAGCAAATGTCTCTTCTTTAAACAGGTAGCGTGGCTTTTGGGTAAGGGATTTCGACAAAATTGGCAAAGGTGTCGGCTAAGTGCGGGTTTTTGTCGTTTTCCGGGAATCCCTTCCTGACCAACCTGCGATCGTGTTTCCTTTTGTATCTTTTTTTAGACTGACACTTTTATTATGGAGTATTTATTTGGAAAAATAGCCGCCCCGACGAAAGGCACGGCGTTACTCTGGGGTTTTTCGTCAGTGTCCGCTTTTATCGGAGAAATGGCGTACGAACGAGTTCTGATCTTTTTGAAACGTAATCCCAGCGGCTCAAGCAGTTCCTGCAAGGTGCGGGCCA
>JAJAZB010000189.1 GCA_026785975.1 Cytophagaceae bacterium
GACCTGGGTTTGCCAAACGCTCAAATCTTGCAGGCTGGTCAGCCCCGCCAGCGGCGTCAGATCGCTGATTTGGGTTCCGGAAACGTTCAACCGTTGCAGGCTGGTCAGTTCCTCTATTTCTTCGGGTAACTTTTCTAAGTTCAATCCGGCCAGATCTAAATGCACTGATTTTTCGGATTGGCATTGTTTAATGCGCTGTCGTGCTTCCTGAAGTGACATAGCTGAGCAATTTTGCTGAAATAACGGCAACTTTTAAATAATGGGCACCGGTGGGGTGCGTTTCGAAAGTACACTTTTTCCTTCAACTAAACTTTTAAGAATTTTTAACATTTACTTTCCTACCCGTCCCCGCCCGAAATCCACCGACTTCTGCTGAACTTGCCGCTCCATTTCCTAAACCTATGAAACCTGCCAAAGTCAGTACCGCCAAACGCCGTTTGTGGCTCCTGGTTCCCATCGCTTTGCTGCTTTTGCTGAGTGCCTGGTACTTCACCAACCGCAACGCCCCCGCCAACGATAGCCTGATGACGAAGGTGAAGAAAGGCAAGTTTGAGATCATCGTCACGACATCGGGCGAACTGCGGGCTAAAAAACAAGTGAAGATTTCGGCCCCCGGCCCCGAAATGATGGCCGTCGACGTGTACAACGGCGTGAAGATTTCCAACCTGATTGCCGAGGGAACCGTCGTGAAAAAAGGCGCTTTTGTGGCCCAACTCGACCAGGCCCCGGTGATGAACAAAATCAGCGAGGCCAGCCTGGAAGTGCAGAAGAAAACCGCCGAGATGACCCAGTCCAAACTCGACACCACCCTCACGTTGCGCGATGCCCGCGACGAACTCAGCAACCTGAAATTTGCCGTGGAACAGGCCAAACTCACCCGCGACCAGTCGATTTATGAAGCTCCCGCTGAACAACGCCGGGTGGCGATTGAACTCGAAAAATCCGGGAAGACCTTCGAACAGAAGACCCAGAACTACAAAACCAAGATTGCCCAGGCCGAGACGAAGGTGCAGATTATCAACTCCGATTTGCAGAAAGCCCAGAACAAACTCAATCAGTTGAACGACCTCGTCACCAAGTTTACCATCAACGCCCCCGAAGACGGGATGCTGATTTACGATAAAGATTGGAGTGGTCGTAAAAAGGGCGTTGGTTCGGAAGTACAACCCTGGAATCCTACCGTCGCTACCCTTCCCGACCTGAGTGCGATGGAGGTCGTCACGTACGTCAACGAGGTGGACATCCAGAAAATAAAGGCGGGGCAAACCGCCGAAATCGGCCTCGACGCCGACCCCGCCAAGAAACTCAAAGGCGTGGTGATTCAGGTCGCCAACGTGGGTGAGCAACGCCCCAATCAGGATTCCAAAGTGTTTGAGGTCGTCATCGACGTACTCACCAAAGACCCCGACCTGCGGCCCTCGATGACGACGAGTTGCCGGGTTCACGCCGACACGTACCTCGACGCCCTGAGCATTCCGCTCGAAGCCATCAACAACGAAAAGAGCGTCAGTTACGTCTTCAAGCGCGAAGATGGTAAACTGGCCCGTCGGCAAATCCGCATCGGGGCGGTCAACGAAAGCGAAGCGCTGATTTACGCGGGCCTCAGCGAAGGCGACGAGGTGTATCTGGTCACCCCCGCCGATACGACCGGGGTCCGCTGGGTACTCGACAAATCGGGCGTTAAAGCTCCGAAGCCCTACGTGTCGGACGAAGAAAAACGCATTCGGATGAAAGCCGATAGCCTCAAAAAAGTCCCTCGTCCCCCGCAACAAGGCAGCGGGGGTGGCGACATGATTATTATCGGGTAACGGCCGCCTAACCTTCTTTTGAGTACTTTTCAAACCACGTTCACCCACTAAAATCCCTGCGGCGGCTGGCTGCGAGGTTAGAGGCTATGAATCTCGAACGCAACTTATTTAATTTCCGCATCGCGCTGGACGCCCTGGTTACCAACCGCTTCCGGGCCTTGCTGACCTCGTTGGGTATTATTTTCGGCGTGGCGGCCGTCATTGCCATGCTGGCCATCGGTGCCGGGGCCGAGCGCGAAATCCTGGAGCAAATCCGGCAGGTTGGTTCCAACAACATCATCATCAAAGGCAAGGTACAAGACCCCGACAAACAACTTCAGGAGGACGACAAAAATCCAAGTAAAGGCAAAGAAAAGCGGTTTTCGCCCGGCCTCAGTTTGCTCGACGCCGACAACATCTCGGCCATTGAGGTGGTGAGTTACGTCAGCCCGGAAATCGAAATTGAAGCGATGTTTTTGCGGGAGGGTATTAAAAACAACGGTAAACTCATCGGCGTCAACAATCATTACTTCGAGGTGGCGGGCATCGCCGTGGCCGAGGGGAAACTGTTCACGGAAAATCAACTCGAAACCGCCGAATCCGTTTGCATCATCGGACGCAACGTGAAAGCCCGTTTTTTTCCCGACATCAACCCCATCGGCCAACCGCTGAAGTGCGGCAACAACTGGCTGACCGTCGTGGGTGTGCTCGAAAGTCGGACCATTTCGGACGCTTCGGTGCAGAAACTTTCCATTCGCAATCTGAATGTCGACGTGTACATTCCGGTGAAAACCATGCTGTTGCGGTACAAAAACCGCGCGAAAGTGACCGTCGAGGATATCAAGAATGCCTCGCAACGCAACTTTTTCAGCAACGAGAATACCCCCCAGAAAAAAGCCCCACTCAACTACCATCAACTCGACCGGCTGGTGGTCAACATCGCCGAGAGCCGCTGGGTCGAACCGGCCACCGACCTCATCGGTCGGGTGTTGAGCCGCCGCCACAACGAAGTTCCCGACTACGAAATCGTTGTGCCCGAGTTGCTCCTCAAGCAGGAACAGCGCACCCGCAATTTGTTCAACGTGGTGCTGGCCGTCATTGCCTCCATTTCGCTGCTGGTGGGCGGTATCGGAATTATGAATATTATGCTGGCTTCGGTGCTGGAACGAATTAAGGAAATCGGCCTGCGGCTTTCGCTGGGCGCGCGCAAAACCGACATCGTGATGCAGTTTATGGCCGAGGCGGTCACCATCAGCATTTCGGGCGGCCTGATTGGCATTCTGCTGGGCGTGCTCATCAGTTACAGCATCGAGGGCCTCGCCGACATTCAGACCATCGTTTCGCCGATGTCGGTCGTGGTGTCGTTTGCCGTGTCGGTGTCGGTGGGGCTGTTGTTCGGCATTTATCCCGCCCGCCGCGCCGCCGAGCAGGATCCCATCGAATCGCTGCGCCACGAGTAGCGCCGACATTCCTGCCAAAACCCCCAACCCCCTGAAAGGGGGGCTTTTAATCCGACTCTAAAGCCCCCTTCAGGGGGTCGGGGGTTTTGGCGCGGACGAATATCAGTTGACTTTTAATCGACTCTTTAAAACAAAAAAAAACGCCGACAGAAATGTGGCGCTCCGTATGAAAAACCTCTTCTTCCCCGCCTCCCTTTTCCTCTTGATTTATTTCCCAGCTCAGGCCCAAACCATCGTGACCCTCGACGAAGCCCTGCGGTTGGGTAAAGAAAATAGTCCGATTGCCAAGCAGATTGCGGCCAGTTTTGAGAGCAATCGCTGGCAGTACCTCGCTACGCAGGCCCTGCGTAAGCCACAGATTGTGCTCAACGGCTCGATACCCGGCTACGCCCGCCGAATCGAGCGCGTGGCGCAACCCGATGGGTCATACCTGTTTCGCTCGGTGAGTCAGGCGTATTCCAGCGCGACATTCTCGCTCGAACAACCCATTCTGGCCACGGGCGGTACGATTTCGCTCAATACCTCGCTCAGTCGGCAGGATTTATTTGGCTCGTTGACCAACCCGTTGCCCTGGCAAAGTGCGCCGGTATTCGTGGGTTTGCGGCAACCGCTGTTGCAATTCAACCGGGTTCGCTGGCAATTTCAGCAACAGCGCCTGCAATATTCACAGGCGACTCAGGAGCAGTTGGAAGGTTTGGAAGTGCTGTCGGTCGATGTAACGGAGCGGTTTTTCAACCTGTACATCGCCAAACTCCAGTTGAGAAACGCCGAACTGAACCGGGCGATCAACGACACGATTTACCGCGTAGCGAAAGGACGGTATGGTCTTGGAAAAATTGCAGAAAACGAAATCTTGCAGGTCGAACTTAGCTACACCAATGCCCGCAACAGCGTGGAGCAGCAGAAACTGGCGATTCAGGTGGCCGAAAAAGAACTGCAAAACCTGACGGGCACTATCGGGAGCGGGTCGGGTTTTGAGGTGATTTCGCCCGCCAGCGTTCCCGTTCTCGACCCAACGCCCGAAAAAGCCGTCGCCGAAGCCCGCGCCAACCGAAGCGATTACTTAGGGTTTGCGTTGCAGGAAAGTAACGCCCAACGTCAGGTAAAAGAAGCCGACGCCAACCGGCGCATTCAGGGCGACCTCGTGCTGAGTTACGGGCTAAACCAGGCCGCGCCTACTTTGGGCGACGCGTATAAAAACCCGCTCAGTGCCCAGTTTGCCAACGTGTCGTTTACGCTACCTATTGCGACATTTGGTCGAAACAAGGCCAATTACGAAGCGGCCCGTTTCGGGCTGGAAGCGCAGCAACGCCAAAACGAAGCGTCCCGCAACTCGCTCGAACTCAACGTGTACAACGCCATTTTGGAATTAAAGCAACTCAAAACGAGCCTGCAAATTTCGGCCAAGTCGGATACCATTGCCCAGAAGCGATACGAAGTGGCCCGCAACCGGTACCTGATTGGGAAGGTTGACATCACTAATTTGCTCATTGCCCAGCAGGATAAAGACGCCGCGTTGCTGGTTTACGTCCGCACACTCCAGCAATACTGGATTGCCTACTACCGCCTGCGCCGGTTGACGTTGTACGATTTTGAGGCAGATAAAAAGATTGGGAAGTAGAGATTGGTCTAATTTTTCAATTCAAAATGGAGGCGTATCTGGCCTCTCTTTGCCGTACCAGGCGTAAACCGTAGTAGAATTACCTCCTGATATATTTCAGAAGTATCCCGATTTATTCTTTTGCCTGGATGAAAGGTTGTTACCCAGCCTTCTGATCTGCCAATTCCCAAAATTGGTTTTCCTTCAAGTAGTGGAGTGACCATATCTGTACTGCACACCCACTGACTTAGTTTAGCCGTACCGTCCAATTCGCTTTGAAATGTCCGTATTAGCCCTTCCCCATTCGAATTACTTGATTTATCGATACGCAGTATCTGGGTTTTGGTAACATCCTTAATTTCTAAATCCCATTACCTACGTGATTGACAGGCGGTTTGGTTCAATAATACTGTTATGAATGCAGCATATTAATGCCATTTTAGCACCATCGAAATGCGCGTTTTTATATGAGAGTTTTATTTACGGCAAAGTAAACAAAAATCCATCACTGGAAAAATTGACTTCCAAAACTTTAGCGCTGACCTAATCTAAAATTAAGAATTAACTTGCCTTTTTTTGCGCTCCCAGGAACGAAACGCATAAGAATTACTTCTGCATAGACTTCCGATAAATCTTTTGTTTCTGTTTTCCCAGAATCGAATTCAATAATTCGAGGTTGGTAGGTTGTGCCTTTCGGAAAAGAAGACATTTTTAATATCTCATTGACCTGTTCTTCGTTGCAAAGCCACTGTTGAATAATAGCCTTCCCATCAAGTTCACTAATAAAGTGTTCAACCAGCGGCACACCCTCGGTAAGATTACCTTTATTTATTCTAAAGACCTGACTGCTCGTGACATCGTTCACTTTAAATTGCCAAGTCTTTTTACGTTCGCAACTAAAGTGTGTGACTGCAATCACTGTATAAACCAGAACAAATCTTTTCATAAGATTAAAATTTACTCAAGTCTGCTTCGGCAGAGCATTGCGCCATTAGTATCAATGATTGAGCTATTTCTGTCACTTGGATTAGAGAGTTTCCGACCAGCACCGCTCGCCAAATGTTCTAATACCTCACGGGCCAGATTTTCAAAACTGGCATCAGGTAAAGCTTCTCCAATATTTATTCCTACATCATCGTTATGTAAATCCATTGCGTGCTGATTATGAGTGTCAGTATTTTGTTCGTGATTCTGGCCTATTTCTAGTGCAATTGAACTACCCCATGTCTGTGTATTCAGAGCAGACCAATAGGCGTGTTTAAATGCATTTGCTTCGGTATTTTCTGACTGTCCATAATCACAGAAATAGAACTCATACTGATTCAAAATTAATAAGTCGTATTTTTGTCTATGGATTACGCTACCAAAGTTACCCAAACTACCAAAGAGTTACAATGGCTTGAAAAACAGCAGACGAATGTGGTTAATCGCGACTACGTCCGCTTTATTCGGCTCCTTAAAGAAAGGAAGGCCAACTCCCAAAAGCAAGCTGCTCAACTCATCAATCCAGGCTTGAGGCAGGGGCAACGCATCTGGGCCAAATACCTCAGCGAGGGCATCGACGCACTCATCGAAGCCAACCTTATATTGGCAGACTTTCCTTCACCCAAATCAGTCACTTGCGTCAGTTCCTCCATGATGACCAGGCGCATTCGCTGGCTGATGTACAGGCTTATCTAGCCGGCAGTCATGGCGTCAGCTACACCATCGGTGGGGTCTCAGCGGTTTGTAAACGGTTAAAAATCAAGAAGAAAACAGGTCGACCTGTCCATATCCGACAAACGCCGAATGCGGTAGAAGACTATAAAAAAAATTCGCTGCCGTAGCTGCTGACTTTGCCCCGGAACATATTCTATTTCAGGATGAACTACGGGCGGGTACACGTACGGAAACTGGCCGGAAATGGTCTCCGGCGGGCCACCGCCCCTATACTCCGGTACAGATTGGCTATGAGAGTTTGTATTTATACTTAGCTCTATGTCCCTTCACGGGTCAGGGCTACGCGGCTTTTCTACCCAAAATGACAGGAGACTGGTTTCGTTGGTTCGTGGGTCAGATCAACAGCCAAGTGTCGAGTCGTCACTTGTTGGTAGCGGACGGTAGTCGGACGCATGGTACCGAAGCGTTTGAAGAAACCCAATTGACTTTCAGCAAGCTACCATCCTATTGTCCTGAACTGAGTCCGGTAAAGCGGGTATTTAAAGCGGTTCGCCAGGGGTTGAAGGCGCGGATATTCAGTAGTGTAGAAGAGGCGGAACGACGCTTGCGGACGGTTCTGGAAACGGTATTCACAGGTCGGCATACGGTCATCGAATTGACCTGCTTTCCTTACATACTAAATACGTCTTCATGATTTTGAATTGGTATAAGATTAGAGTTGTTGCAACAGGTTACCTTTGTGTATGAAGCTCTCAACATCTGACTTAAAAACCGACCGCCACTGGCGATCTGCTACGGGATTAGACAAGTCCCGTTTCCTGAAGTTACTCGCCTTGTTGCCCGCTGCTTACC
>JAJAZB010000190.1 GCA_026785975.1 Cytophagaceae bacterium
GGAGGTTTTTTGTCCTCGACCTCAGCCACACCATTCTGGTTACAGGCCAACCAATCCGGCATTTCCCCGCTCACCTCCCCGGCTGGCACCCTTCGGGCTGGTTTTTTCAAGGACTACCCGCATGACAGCTTGGTTACTGCCCGCCGAAAAGCCCAGTGGGGCGCGGGAATTAGCACCGTTGTCAATGCCGGTGCGACGACGCAACTTCTGCTACCCGAAGCGTACCTGAAGGTAAAATACGGGCGGTTTGAACTCTACGCGGGTCGCCGCCGCGAACTCATTGGCCTGGGTGATTCAACCCTTTCTTCAGGGTTTATCATCAACTCCGGCAATGCGCTGCCCATCCCTAAAATTCAACTGGCAACGCTCGGCTACGTACCGCTTCTTTTCAAAGGTTTCTTCGCGTTCAACGCCGGGTTTGCCCACGGGTGGTTCAACGTGCCCTACATCCAGGGCGCGTTTTTGCACCAGAAATACCTTTATTTTCGGCTCGGAAAACCAACCCACACGGTACGGCTATACGCGGGGATCAATCATCAGGTGCAGTGGGGCGGCCATGCCGACTTCCTGCTCGACAAGCCGGGCGTGGCGCTCGATGGGAAGTTACCGTCCACGCTGAGGTATTTTCCTTACGTGGTTACGGGGTTAGTGCCCAGGAATTGGAACGATTTTGGATTTACTGCCAATGACAGTTACGCTGTTGGTAATCACTTAGGTAGCTACGATGCCGCCCTTGAGGTGAGTGTGCAACAATCGGTATTTCTGCTTTACCATCAGCATATTTACGAAGACAAATCCAGTATTCTGTTCATCAATGCTCCCGACGGTTTATCAGGTTTAAGCTGGAGCCGAACGCCAAAAAAAAATACCCCACCGATGTTCCGGGTGCAACGGGTCGTTGTTGAATATTTGAATACCATGTACCAAAGCGGGGATACCTTCTACCGCCCCAACTCCAACTTTCAGGGTACCGACAATTATTTTAACCACAATCAGTACCAGGAAGGGTGGTCTTATTTTGGCCGGGCCATCGGAACGCCCTTCATCGAGCCCACGCCGGGTGGCTTCCCCAACAACCGGGTGAGTGTCTGGTACGTTGGGGCGGGGGGAATTGTCTTTAGAACCGTCAACTGGACCGCCCGGACTTCGTACAGCTACAATTACGGTACGTACGGTACAGCGTTTGAGTCGCCACGCCGACAATTTTCATCGGTATTGAACGCTCAGATTCTTCTTCCCCGGTGGCACGGCACCGCGCTAACGGCTTCAGTGGCCTACGACCGGGGCGATTTATACCCGGCCACGGTCGGGACTTATTTGGGCCTGAAAAAAAGCTGGTGAGCCTTGACCTGACTGCGCCCGTCATCGGCAAACAACTCCCATTGACCTTAAATGTACGCCTGTGAAAGTGATTTCGCCGGACAACAAAAAAGCGACCTCAGCCTAAGCCAAAGTCGCTTTTTTGTTGCTGAAAAAGATATAAATCGTTTCGTTACAACCCCACCAACTTATTGATTTGTCGGGTTGTTTTGATTCATTGAACGGCGGCGCAGTTCGTCGGCATCGGTAGTGGTGCCGAGGTTCTCCACATCAACTTCGGCGCTACGCACCGTGTCGCGAATGGTTTCCTCGCGCTCATTTACTTCTTTGCCGAGCGAAACCTCCTCAACGACCCGCGCTTGTTTGCTGACTACGGGTACTTCGGCTTGTTCAGTCAGTTCGATTTCACCCTCCTTAAAACTCGTAAAATCCGCATCGGTGGCCGGACGGTCTACCGGTTTACGATCCACCCGAACGTGCTCTTCACGCAAACGGATGCTTTCTTCTACCGGGCGTTCAACGATGCGGCTACGGAGCCGGGCACCACCGGTTTGGACCATTTTCTTGTCGATCTGCAGATTTTCTTCAATGACCTGGGCTGAGGTTTTAGCATCATCCATCGAAAAATCCCGGGTCTGATTTTCCAGGGGAACGGAAGTCGTATCCATCGAATCAGTACGTGTACCCATCGAATCGGTCTTCCCGGTGTAGCCATACTGGGTGGCGCGTTCATCGACGTCGACGGCCCCGTACTCATCCAGGAGGTCGGCGGCACGTTCGGCTTCATCCTCAGACTGCGCGTGTACCGTCACAACCGAGCCTCGACGGGCTACCTCTGAGTACTTGGACGAGTCGTCGTCATCGCTCCCGAATAATGAACGGAAAAACTTGCCGATACCACTTTCCTGGTCGTCATCGGTGTTTTCGCGGGTGACCGAGGCATCGGTATCCGTGGTATTCTGGTTGGAAATGTCAATGTTGTCGCGCATGAACCCGTTGCTGACGAGTTGTTGAACGGCTTGCTGGGCTTCGGTGGCGCTGTCGAATACGCCGATTACGGTTTGTGACATGGTTTTTTGGGTTTTAAGTTGTTAAAAAAATAGGTTGGTACTCGGGTAATTACAGTTCAGGATTATCGTACGGCTGCACCTTCGATTGGCGCTCCACCAGTACTTCCTCTTTCCGCAGGGTGACCGACTGCGTGGCCTGGGTTTTTACGTAATGCTTGCGAACGTGCAGTTCTTCGACGATCAGGAATCGCTTCACCATCACCTCCCGGAGTACCGGAATGATCATCACGTCGCCTTCGTGCCGAACCTCCGGCGGTGCATCCACGTACTGATTCACCGCCACCCGTTCAACCCGTACTTCCTGGTGCGTCAGCGGGACGTCGATCGTTTCATCGTGGGTACTCACGCGCTTGGTGATCCGAACCGTGCCGGTTTCCACGACTTCTTTGCCAACGACTACCCGCTCTTCAATCACCGGGATCGTGACCAGATTCGCCGTTGTGTGAAACAGAATCAATCGTCTGATTCATAACTGTGCGTGTTTTTGGTTTTTTAAAAGCCCCGTAGGAGCCTCTGCAACGTTCTTTGTTTTCAACGAAAAACGGATGAGGTATTAAAAATTTTACACCAGTTCAGTGGCTGCCCACCGGAATAAGTGCCATCCTTTGATACTGAGAGATTTAAGAAATATTTAAAAAAAAGTCTGTCCAACCCAGACCGCACTATGGGTCATTTGAGGTGTGGGAATGTTCTACACTTTTCGGCTGGCTCAGGGCTAATCACAGAAAAAGGGCCTCAGTCTACGGGAATACCCCTTTTTGGAATGAACGGATGGTCGCCAGAAACCTATTACGGCCCCGTCGTCCGGGTATTCCAGAGAACGTCACTTTCAACCTCAAACCTTCAAACCTCTTCAAACCCTCAAACCTGCTCAAACCCTTTAACCTCAACCCGCCACCCATTGACGTTTCCCGCATAAAATGCAACTTTGCGGGGAACGAGTTGAACCAAACCCGCATGGATGCCGAATCGTTGGCCAATCAGGAACTTTGGAATGCCTTTCGGCAAGGCGAGGACGTGGCTTTTGAGGCGCTGTACCGAAAATTTCATCCGACTTTGTTGCGGTACGGGCGCAAACTGGTCCACGACGATGCCTTCATCCGCGATTGCATCCACGATTTGTTCCTCCATCTGCATGGGCACCGGGCGACCCTCCGGGCGTTTGAACCAGACCCATCCGCCGATCCGGTGAATTATTATTTGCTCGCTTCGCTGCGAAATCTGGTGGTGAAGCGCCTGACTCAGCAACAACGGGCCGACCTGAACGACGAAGAATTTACCAGGGAGCAGGAGGGATTGGTGATGTCGACGGAAGAAGCGTTAATCATCGAGGAATTTTCCAGTAAGCAACTCCGGCAACTCCGCCAAGCCCTCGATCAACTGCCCCAACGACAACGCGAAGCCCTGCACCTTCGGTATTTTGAAAACAGGAGCGTCGAGCAAATTGCCGTTCTGATGGAGATGAATTACCAATCGGCCTGCAACGTGTTGCACCGGGCCGTGAAAAACCTAACCCGGCTCATTGGCGTGTACGCGGCAATTCACCCCTTTCTGTTCGGGTCCGTTTTTCCCTTCCCAACTTTTTTTCTAAAATAATCGACGCGTACTGAGTAGTTGAGGCTACGTGGCGGATGTCTTCCACGAATAGCCAATTATTCATGGAAAATAAATACGCCGACTACGCCGCCGAGGACTTTCTCAACGACTCTGATTTTCAGCGTTGGGTACTGGCCCCGACTCCCCAGGACCGCCAGTTTTGGGCCGACTTTCTTCAACGCTACCCAACCCACCGGGAATCCCTGGCGAAGGCCCGCGTTCTGATGCTTTATTTTCAGCAACCAGAACCGGTCTCGCCGCTGCTCACCCAACACGATTGGCAGCGTTTGCAGGATTCGATGGGTGGGCGTCCGCTCCGCCGAATCGGCTGGCAACGCTGGGTGGCCGCCGCCTCGGTATTGTTGATTGCCTTGGCTGGCCTCGGGTTCTGGCTAACCCGCACACCCGGCAGCGTGTACGAAACTGCCTACGGCCAGACGCGCCGCATTACCCTGCCCGACGGTACAATTGTCTCGCTCAACGCCAACAGTGCGTTGCGCCTGAACGGGGATACGCGCGAAGTATGGCTGACCGGAGAAGCTTTTTTTCAGGTCAAAAAAACGGCGGATCACCGACAGTTCAAGGTTCACGCCGACCAACTCGACATCGTGGTGTTGGGAACCAGTTTCAACGTGCGCAACCGGCGCGAGAAAACCAACGTGGTCTTGCAGGAAGGTAAGGTTCGGTTGGAGCGCAGCCGCCAGCCAGCCATGCTGATGAAACCCGGCGACCTGGTTGAAATAAACGACCGCCACCAAGTCAGCCGCCGCACGGTAAACCCCGACAACTACCACGCCTGGACGCAAAACCGCCTGGTGTTTGAAGCCACGCCGGTGAGCGAAGTACTCCAAACCATCGAGGATTTGTACGGGGTTCGGATCGTGGCAAAAGGCTCGTTTACAGCCGAGAAACTAACGGCGATCTTACCCGCTGGCAAACCCGAATACGTGCTAAATGCCCTGGCCGGGGTATACAACCTCTCCGTTTCGTACACCGATACGCAAATTCTGATTCAACAAAAATAGCCCTTCAGCGCTTCGTTAGCGGGAAAATGTTTTTCTAACGTTCTTAATTCTCTACGCTTATGTTTAAAACTTACTTTCTTCAAGCGGTACTCGTCCTGGGATTTTTCACCGGGCTACCGACCCTCACCCACGCGCAGGTGCTGCTGGCTAAGGTTACCCCGTCCCAGCAGCAGGATCCCACGCCGGGCCAGCCAACTGAGAGCCGATCATTGGCCGGGGTACTCAAAGAACTTTACCAGCAGCGGGGCATTTTTTTCTCTTACGACGAAAAAATCCTCGCCAACAAATTCGTAACACCCCCCGCCCGAACCAATGCCAGCATCGAGAAAACCCTGACGAGGCTGTTGAAAGACACGGGCCTGAAGTACCAGAAAATCAACGGAAACACCTTCCTGATTCTGGAAGAAACCAGCCCGACGCTTCCCAAAGAAACACCCCGGAAAATCTCTACCACTGAGGCTTTAATCGAAAGTCGGGCGGTTCCGTCGTCATTGCCCATCATGAAGATGCAAACGCTGCTACCCCGGTTGCTTTCCCCGATGACACCCACGTTGCTGGCGGTATCGGGCCGGGTAACCGACGAAGCGGGCGCGGGGATTCCCGGCGCAACGGTGCGGTTGAAAGCCAGCGCAACCGTGGGTACCAGCACCGACAGAGAAGGCCGGTTTTCGCTCAGTTTGCCCGATGGAACGGGCACGCTCGTCGTTTCTTCCGTCGGGTACGCCACGCAGGAAATCGCGGTGGGTAATCAAACCACGTTCAATGTCACGTTGAAAGCGGATGCTCAGGCGCTTGACGAAGTGGTGGTGACGGCCTTCGGCGTAAAGCGCGATCAAAAAGCCCTCGGCTACGCCACCCAGACCATCGAAGGCAGTCGACTCTCGGCGGTGAGCAATACGAATTTGGGCAACGCCCTGCAAGGCAAAGCCGCCGGGGTGACCGTGCGCCTGGCCAGCGGTATGCCTGGTCGCGCCCCACAGGTAACCATCCGGGGGGCACGCTCGCTGACGGGCAACAACCAGCCGCTGTACGTCATCGACGGCCTGCCCGTGGCGGGCGGCGACCGAACGGTGGACTTCAATCCTTCGGATGTGGAATCCATCAACATCCTGAAAGGCCCGGCGGCTTCGGCGCTTTACGGCCTGCGGGCCAGCAACGGGGTTATCGTGATTACGACTAAAAGCGGTAAGGCGGGCCAGACCCGTCCAACAGTGAGCTTCGATACCCAGGTGAGTGCCGACCGGGCCGCGTTTTTGCCCTACATCCAGCAGGTGTACAGCCAGGGGGCCAACGACAA
>JAJAZB010000191.1 GCA_026785975.1 Cytophagaceae bacterium
CCCTGGGATTATTTGCGATTTGGATAACAATCCTTTCCGAAAAAAAAAATGGGGTATTCCTGACCGGCTTTTTTTTTGTCCGCCCTTTTTCACAATTTATTCGACAAACTTCACCGTACCGTAATTGGAGACGATGGTGACGACGCAACCGCCTTTACCAACTTTCCCTTTGTAGGTTTTTGTATATTTTGGGTAGTAGCGGTTCACGCCGGTGCCTCCCTGACTCGTTACCCCGTCGTCTCTGCGCTCGAAGCTAATGGGTAGATTGGAAGGCCAGCCGAAACTTGCCCGGCTGATTTCCACGTTAAAATTCAAATCGCTGTCCTCCTGAACCGGCAGGTTGAGCGAGGTGTAATTGGACCGCACGTCGAGGGTTTTTGCGGTGCGCATCAGAACCGGCAACCGCAGGTGGTTGGAGTAGTTGATGGAGAGTTTTCCGTTTTCCGTCAACGTACCAATTTTCCCGTTGGAGTACTGAATGATGGCATCCAGATCAGCGACTTCAACCAAATTGAGCGACCCATAATTGTTTTGTAACCGAAGTCGCGCCGCTTTGTCGAGGTGTAATTTGGAATAATAAATCTTCAGATTCCCTTCGTTCAACTGCTTGATATTCACTTGCCCATACGTCACGTGAATGTCGTTGTCGACGTTCATTAGGCGGTTGGCCGTAAAATTGCCGTACTGCGAATTGATCTTGAGCGGGGCCGAAAATTCAGGAATCACCGTGTCACTGAAACGACTGCGGACTTCGAGAATGGTGTAGCGCGGTAGCGAAATGACGTAGCTAATCCGCACCCCCCGATCTTTTGGCCGTTGGCCGTTGCGCAGGCCCTGCCACCAGCCAACCGTATTTCCCTGGTTGGCGTAGTGGGTTTCGAGGCTGATGAGTTCGCCCTCCCGGCGCTCCTCGATGCTGACTGCTTCCGAAAAACGGTCCGCCTCTTCTTCGGTAACGCCTAAGCCCAAAATCGTGATTTCCGACCGGATCTCGGGCTTGTCCCAAAGGTTGATGCGCACGTCGCCAAATTGATTTGAGACGAACAAGCGGTCCCGGTGGGAAACCGAAAACACTTTGGTAATCACCCGTTTTTTCTCGAGAAAACTGGGTTCGTTGGGGCCGGAACAGGCTCCTGGTCTGGGATCATCGGCCAGAACGAAGGTATGGGCCAGCAGCAGCCAGCCCAGCACGTGCAGACCACGGACCAAAGCCCGGGCGTACCCATCAAATGGTGCTTTCATGGTCCTGTTTGGCTTGTTTTACTTTGTTGATAATATTGAGTTGGCGGTTCAGAATGTCGACCTGCGTTTGCAGGTTCTGAATCATCGCCCGGAGGAGTTCCTCCTGGTTGGGTGTTTGCGGCAATTCGGTTTTCAGGCGCTGGTAATCGCGGTTCAATTCCTCAATTTCCGTTGAAAATTCCCGGAAAAGCTGAGGATCGGTTTGTTCAAACTGCTTGATTTCGTCGCGCTTGGTTTCGATCAAACTGGCGTAGCGGAAGGCGGTTTGCGCGGCTTGTGGATCAACGCGGGCCAGTACGGCATCGGTATTGGACGCAGGCTGACGGAGCAACCACCAACCAGCCAGGCCAACGACCAGCACCACGCTGGCGGCTACTTTCCAGTACCGGCTGAACAAGCCAAAACTGCCCGAGCCGGGGTTGTGAAGGGGCTGAATTAGTGTCGGCCCGGAATCATTGGCTCCGTCCGGGTGATTCTGTCCGACTGTCGGTGCAGAAATAACTAATTGCGCTTCGAGCCGTGCCCACACCTCGGGCGATGGCTCACTGGCATCGAAGGCCTCGCGATTATCGCGGATAAATCGTTCTAAACGGTCTTTTTTCATCGTGTCCTCACCCTCTCAAAAGGGGCTTTTGAATGAAGGCCGAATCCGGCAGGATGAAAAATTGAGATGTACAAGTGTTTCATCCTCAGGGGTTCGGGCGGTCCACCGCGCGGTTCAATAAATCAATACTCAAAATTCTTTAATAGCTCGGCCAACCGTTTTTTGGCCCTGAGGTACTGAGAGCGCGACGTCGATTCGCTGATGCCCAGAATCCCGCCGATTTCTTCGTGATCGTACCCTTCCAGCAGGTACAAACTCAACACGGTGCGAAAGCCATCGGGCAGGTTTTCGATGGCCTGCCGGATAGCCACCACGTTGAGCGACGTACTTTCTTCGTCAAACGATTCGGAATCGCCCACGTGCTCGGCTTCCTCCACACCCACCCACTGTACCCGTCGCTGGCGTAACTGATTGATGGCCCGGTTGACGACGATTTGTTTCAACCAGGCACCAAACGTACTGGTTTGGCGAAAATCCTGGATCTTCTGGAACGCGTCCAGGAAGGCTTCCTGCAACACATCCTCGGCCTCGCCGGGATGATTCAAAATTCGTAGGCAGACGTTGTACATGGCTTTTGAGTAGAGCCGGTACAGCTCGTACTGGGCCTTGCGCTCGCCGCGACGGCAGGCTTCCACCAACGGCAAATGGCGATCCACGTACAACGTTGTTTCCAAAACTGATAGATCAGCTAATTCTAAACGATTGGCCAAGTTAACCACATCAATTCGTACCAACGACACAATCAGGCCATGCGATGTTGCACGAAGTCGTGAAAATTTTCGGTGCGCAATTGGATACCGTTAAATTTACCGCGTAAAGGCCATACTTTTTCCTAAATTCATGACGTTACCTCGCGCGGATTACTGGGTTAAACAGTACCAAATGCAGCCCCACCCGGAGGGCGGCTGGTTTGCGGAGACCTACCGTTCCGCCGAACGCATTCCGCACGTTGCGTTGCCTGAGCGCTTCGCCGGAGACCGGGTTTTCGGCACGGCCATTTACTTTTTGCTCGAAGGGCATCATTTCTCTGCGCTGCACCGCATTCAATCCGACGAAATCTGGCATTTTTACGCGGGCAATCCACTCGATATTTTCCTGTTGAATGAAACCGGTCTACTCCAAATCACGCGTCTCGGCCCCGACGCAACGGCGGGCGAGGTGTTTCAAACCGTTGTGCCCGCCGGGTGCTGGTTCGGCGCTAAACCAGCAATGCCCGAAGGCTACGCGTTGGTCGGCTGTACGGTAGCACCGGGTTTCGATTTCGCTGATTTTGAACTGGCCGATCGGGCGGCACTGCTCGCGTAATTTCCACAACACCGGGCTGTCCTTAAAATGCTGACCCGATGAACCAACTTCTCCTCATTTTCCTCGGTGGCGGCTTGGGCAGTGTAACGCGGTTTTTTCTAGGAAAACTGATTCAGGAACGCGCCGGAACCACTTCGTACATCGCCGATTTTCCCATCGGCACATTGGTCGTCAATGTGGTGGCGAGTCTGGTACTCGGCTTGTTCATTGGCCTGGTCGAGGCCCGGAGTATCAACAATCCG
>JAJAZB010000192.1 GCA_026785975.1 Cytophagaceae bacterium
GGCCGGAACTGCTTCAGAACCAACCGACCTCGTTCCGTCGCACCCGTTCCGGGCGCTGGAACCTGGCCCCCCCGTTGTTCGTGATGTTCCGAAGGATCATCGCGAACGGTTAATGTGGCGGGTCTGTGACCCGCCACACCAGCCTGGTAAAGCCTGACGCTTGGCAACCCACTTTCCAGTCGCAAGCTAAACCAGGCCGCGAAATGGGCCGCTTTCGCGGCCTGCCGTTTACAAAACGGCAATCATTCCAGTTCCGGATAAACATCCTGAACAACGCCTGATAATGAACAACGTACTGCCTTAGTACTTCATCCGTAGCTCAATTCCAACAACCCCGGACGCCCGTAAAAATCCCCAACTGGCGCAAGTCTGCACAAATGACTCGTTCAAGTCTGAACCCATTGTGGAACGACATGGGCCTATTTTTGGCAGTTTATAACTACGCGGTCAAATGTGGGATTTCAGGAAAGCATGGCTAAAAACTCAGCCATCGTCACAATCTGAGTGGTGTTAACCGTTTGAAGGATAAATAAATCCGGATCGCCCGTCACCAGGTAATCAGCTTGTACTTCCAGCGACGCAAATTCCAGTACTCGCCCCCGGTCGTCGTAGGAGACGAGCACATAATCAATATTGCCAATCGGACCACCCGCTTTATTCTTCAATCGCACCTCACCGAGTGATGTCCACTTGGTGCCGGATTCAAAAAAGAACTCGGATGCGTCATTGACGATCAGCCAGTCTTCGCGAAATCTGACTGGGCAGGTAATAACCGGCTCTCCCCGATGGTACACACTGCACACGCCCAATGGGTCGTCGGCGCGGGTCTTGGTACACGACGTTGTGAAAGGGGAAGAGCCGCTTGTTGCGGTAGCGTTTGGCGCGTTCAGTTTCATTGGCAATTGGAAAACCGAATACTTCGGCCAAAGGGTTGCTCATGCTGGTAAATCAAACTGCCAAGATGGGGCTATTCAATCGTACTACGATTTATTGAGCAAGTTGCAAAATCCTTTCTCAACATGGATATATTGGGAAATATCCTGTATTTGAAGGCTTTTTTCTGGTTCGTTCGGCACCGCTAACGGATAAATTTACCGCCCAAATCCGTACCTTCGGCCTATGCGCATTCCCGAAGAAACCGTCCGGCAAATTCAGCAAACTGCCGACATCGTCGATGTGGTGGGCGACTACGTGTCGCTCAAGAAACGGGGCGCTAACCTGACTGCCTGTTGCCCGTTTCACAACGAGAAAACGCCTTCGTTCAACGTCAATCCGGCGCGGGGCATCTACAAGTGCTTCGGCTGCGGCAAGGCGGGCGATTCGGTGAAATTCATCATGGATATCGAGGGCATCGGGTTCCCGGAAGCCCTGCGGCACCTGGCCAAAAAGTACGGCATCGACATCCCCGAAACCGAACAAACGCCGGAGGACGTGGCCGCCCAGAACGAGCGCGAAAGCCTCTACATCGCGCTCAATTTTGCCAAGAAGTTTTACCAGGAACAACTTACCCAAACCGACGAAGGGCAGTCCGTGGGCGTCAGCTACTTTAAGGAGCGTGGTTTTAACGACCGAACCATTGGCGAATTTGAACTGGGGTACAGTCCCGAGCAGTGGGATGCCTTGACGAAGGCGGCGTTGAAGGCCGGGTTTTCCCTCGATATTCTCGAAAAAGCCGGACTCATCCTCCGCCGCGAGCAGGACGGCAAGGCCGACGCGAAGGTCTTCGACCGCTTCCGGGCGCGGGTGATTTTCCCGATTCATAACCTTTCGGGTAAAGTCATTGCCTTCGGTGCGCGGATTTTGAAGGCCGATAAAAACCAGCCGAAGTATCTGAATTCACCGGAGACGGAAGCGGGCGGCGTTCCGCTCTATCACAAATCGAATGTACTGTACGGAATTTTCCAGGCGAAAACGGCCATTCGTAACGACGACGTGGCCTTTCTGGTTGAAGGCTACACCGATGTAATTTCGCTGCATCAGGCGGGCATTCACAACGTCGTCGCCTCGTCGGGAACGGCCTTGACGTTGGAGCAGATTCGGCTCATCGGGCGCTTTACGCCCAACGTCACGGTGCTGTTCGATGGCGACGCAGCGGGGGTTAAAGCCTCGTTGCGGGGGATGGATTTGATTTTGGAAGAAGGTCTGAACGTGAAACTGTGTACGTTTCCTGAGGGCCACGACCCCGACAGCTACGTGCGGGCAATTGGCGGCGAGGCGTTTAAAGCCTACGTGCGCGACCACGCCACCGATTTTATTACGTTCAAAGCGCAACTTTCGCTGGACGAAGCGGGCAACGACCCCTTCAAACGCGCCGGGGTGATCAAGGACATGGTTGAGAGCATCGCCAAAATCCCCGATGCCATCAAGCGGAGCGTGTTTTTCCAGCAAACCGCCCGGATGATGGGCATTGACGAAGGCATTCTGATTGCGGAAGCGAACCGGAAATTTCTCACCGAAAAGAAAAAAGCCGCTGGGCGGCACTCCGCTGGGCGGGCCGACAACCGGCAGTCGCGAATCGAACCGGGTGAAATACCTGATAGGGATTCGCCAGTTGAGGGATTCACGCCTGATGAATTTGAAATTGCCCCGTCCCCGCAACGCTCGGTGCTCTCGCGGCACGAGGAGGAATTTTGCCGCCTGCTGGTGTGCTACGGGCCGCGTGAGCTTGAACCGGGTTACACCTTGATGCAGTACCTGCTCGACGAACTGGGAACGCTGGATTTCCAAACGCCAACCCATCAGAAAATCCTGACTTACGCCCGGCAGAGTTTTGCCAGAGGCGAAGTACCCGACGCGCAGGAGTTTCTGGGCCACCCCGACGAGGACATCCGTCAGGAGAGCATCGGCCTGGTGACGGAACGGTACAGCCTGAGCGATAATTGGGTGCAGATGCATCAGATCCACACGCCTAACGAGATTGAATTGCTCGACCGAATGGCCCACGGCAACCTGCTCCGGCTCAAAAAAGCGGTGAACGAACAACGCCTCGAAGCCGTGAAGCAGGCCCTTAGTCAAACCGCTGATGCTGGCGAACAGGAAGCGTTGCTGACCGAATTCATGAAAATCAAGCGCATCGACAAAGCCTTAGCCAGCGAATTGGGGATCGTTGTGGCTGGATAGCAGGGGGGGTTGGTAGTTTAGGGAGAATTTTTGTAAACTTACTGAGATAATTCCTTCAAACATTTCAAACCTTTAAACTTCAAACCTAAAAATGCGCACCATTCAAACCTGGCTCGATGAGTACGGCGAGAGCCACAAAAACCCGACAAACAAACTTGTCCACTGGATTTGCGTCCCAACGATCTGCTTCACCGTCATTGGATTATTGTATTCGATCAAGCTACCCATCGAACTCTGGGCGGGGTACTCGCTCAACGTCGCGCACATCGTGCTGACGCTCGTGCTGTTGTACTACATCCGAATGTCGGTGACGCTGTCCATCGGATTGCTGCTTTTTTTGCTGCTGTGCATGACCATTTGTAGCGCCATCGAGCGGAGCGGGGTATCCTTGCCCATTACGTGTGTCGTGTTGTTCGTCGCGGCCTGGCTCGGCCAGTTTTGGGGGCATAAAATCGAGGGGAAAAAGCCCTCATTTCTGAAAGACATCCAGTTCCTGATGATCGGCCCCGCCTGGCTGATGAGCTTTATTTATCGGAAACTGGGCATTCCATATTAAGGTTTGAGGGTTTGACGTTTTGAGGGTTTTTGTCTGAACCCCGTCAAACCCTGAAGCCTTCTCAACCGACCCCCGCACCATCCATCCGAATCCCAGATAATATCGTGCGACGCTGCCGAATTTGGCGGCGGTTTTTTTATATACCCAAAACCACCAAACCAAGATGCCCTTACTTTTCTTAGGCGTTATCCTGCTGATCGTAGGATTTGCCATCAACACCCCCGCCCTTGCTTTTTCCCGCTACGCCCGTCCGCTCAAAATCGGTGGGATTGTCCTCATCGCCATTGGCGCACTCGTGAGCAGTATCCGACAGATCGAAGCCGGTCGCGTCGGCGTTCAGAAACTCTTTGGCCGGGTACGCGGTGAGGTTTTGGAGGAAGGTCTCAACCTGGTCAACCCCCTGGCGACGGTCACCGAATTTGACATCAAAACCCAGAATTACACGATGTCGGCGAATTACGACGAGGGCGAGAAAAAAGGCGACGACGCCATTCGGGTTCTGACCGCCGACGGGCTTCAGGTGGGCGTCGACCTGACGGTTTTGTACCGCGTGTTGCCTTCGGAGGCTCCCAAAATCGTCCGTGAAATCGGTGTCGATTACCAGGACAAAATTGTACGGCCCGTCACCCGGACGCGCATCCGCGACAACGCGGTTTACTACGACGCTGTGGCGCTGTATTCATCGAAACGCAATGAATTTCAGGATCGAATCGTGAAGACTATCGAGACGGATTTTAAAAGACGTGGCCTGGTGCTGGAGCAATTGCTGATTCGGAACATCGACCTGCCCACGTCAGTCAAGCAAACCATCGAGTCGAAGATTAACGCCGAGCAGGAATCCCAGAAAATGCAATTTGTACTGGCCAAAGAGCGCCAGGAGGCTGATCGGAAGCGCGTGGAAGCACAGGGGATTGCCGACTACCAGAAAATCCTGTCGACGGGCCTGTCGGACAAGCAGTTGCAATACGAACAGATCAATGCCCAGCGCCTACTGGCCGCTTCGCCCAACACCAAAATCATTGTGTTGGGTGGCCGGACAAATGTTCCCTTGATTTTGGGAGGTCAGTGATCAGTGATCAGTGATCAGTTATCAATGCGAATCAAGGGTTGAAAATGGGCAAACGTAGCGAGTGAGTAAGTTTGTAGAATGCTACAACTACAACTCATTACCCTCTACGACTACGTTTGCCGGTGCTATGATACCTACCCCGCCCTGCATTACCAAAGAC
>JAJAZB010000193.1 GCA_026785975.1 Cytophagaceae bacterium
GTGTTCATAGACGGGGTGTTCAACTCTTACCATTCCGAAAAGAGACTTTAAGCCCCACCACTCCGATGATACTGGTTTCATCCCCGGGAAATTATTTCACCGCCACAATACCCTTTTTTGTGAACGGTTAAAAGGCCCTACCCTGCATCTCCTAAAAAGAGATGCAGGGTAGGGCCTTTTTTATGCGATTAACCCTAGTAAAAACTTATTTTCTTTTCCAGCCGTTATTTTTTTGCCAAGTTTAAGTAAATTGCTTAGGCATAAATCTATTTCGCATGGGCAGGAAAGTTTTAGTTCTTAACCAAGACTATAGCGCCTTCACTGTTTGTTCGGTACCGAAGGCGTTTTTACTAGTTTATTTGAAGAAAGCTGATTTAGTCGCTGAGTCTGACACCGAGAAATTGAGGAGCATATCAGAAACTTTTCCTATGCCTTCAGTTATCCGGCTACACAAGTACGTTTACCTCCCCTATCGGGGCGTAATGTTAACCCGGCAAAACATTTTTAAACGGGACCACCACAAATGCCAGTATTGCAGTACCAACGACGATCTGACTCTTGATCACGTAATGCCAAAATCGAAGGGGGGACGTACCTCTTGGGATAACCTGACGACCGCTTGCAAACGCTGTAACTCTCGTAAGGGTGACCGTGCTCCCGAAGAGGCGAATATGATATTGAATCAAAAGCCCTTCAAGCCATCCTTCATTATGTTTCTACGAGATTTTTCAGGTATGATTGAGGAATCATGGCTCCCTTTCCTGGCTAAGAAGGAAAAAGTAATGTGAGTTACTGATAAACTGAAAATCTTAATACCTTTGCACTCCGTTTTTACGAACGGAGTTTTTCGTTTTAACAAAATTCAACCTCAATTGCCCGATAGGTTGATGTAAGGAGGGCAGTTAACAAAATTATGGCGAGAGCACAATTGGTGGACTTTGACTGGGACAAAGCTGATAACAAAGGTTTTGGTAGCGGTTATTCACAGGACGAACGCGCAGAACTTGAGGCTATTTACGGCGGTACATTAGCTCAGGTAGCTGAGAAGGAAGTTGTGAAAGGAACGGTCGTAGGAATTACTGATCGGGAAGTGATTCTGAACATTGGCTTCAAGTCGGATGGCATGGTACCTCTGTCGGAATTCCGCGATATGCCCGATTTGAAAGTCGGTGAGGAAGTAGAAGTGTACGTTGAAAACCAGGAGGACCTCAATGGTCAGCTTGTCCTTTCCCGCAAGAAGGCGAAAGTGCTGACGGCTTGGGATAATATTCAGCGGGCACTTGATGAAGATACCGTTATAGATGGCTTCGTTAAGCGACGCACGAAGGGCGGTCTGATTGTTGATATTTTTGGAATAGAAGCGTTCTTACCCGGCTCGCAGATTGATGTTAAGCCAATTCGTGACTTCGACATCTTCGTCGGTAAGAAAATGGAAGTAAAAGTGGTGAAAATTAACTACGCCAATGATAACGTAGTAGTTTCCCACAAAGTGCTGATTGAGAAAGACCTGGAGCTGCAGCGCGCACAAATATTGAATAACCTTGAAAAAGGGCAGGTACTCGAAGGCGTCATCAAGAACATGACCAACTTTGGGGTATTCATTGATCTTGGCGGTGTGGACGGTCTGTTGCACATCACCGACATCTCCTGGGGGCGCATCAATCACCCATCGGAAGTACTGAAACTTGACCAAAGGGTGCAGGTTGTCGTTCTTGATTTCGACGAAGAAAAGAAACGTATTTCGCTCGGTATGAAGCAATTGACTTCCCATCCGTGGGAGGCGCTGGCGGAAACCATTCAACCGGGTTCCAACGTGAAAGGTCGCATTGTAAACGTGGCTGACTACGGCGCATTCCTCGAGGTGATGCCGGGTGTCGAAGGGCTTATCCACGTATCAGAAATGTCATGGTCGCAACACTTGCGCAATCCTCAGGACTTCCTTAAAGTTGGTGACGAAGTAGAAGCCATCGTGCTTACGCTCGACCGCAACGACCGTAAGATGTCTTTGGGCATCAAGCAATTAACGAAAGACCCCTGGACGCGTCCTGAGCTTTTGACGAAATATGCTGTGGGAACCAAGCATTCAGGTACCGTGCGTAATCTAACCAATTTCGGTCTTTTCCTGGAATTGGAGGAAGGCATCGACGGATTGGTACACGTGTCAGACTTGTCCTGGACCAAAAAAATCAAGCATCCGTCAGAATTCATTAAAGTTGGCGAGAAGCTTGACGTGCTCGTTTTAGAGCTTGACGTCGACAACCGTCGCTTGGCTTTGGGCCATAAACAATTGGAAGAGAATCCTTGGGACACTTTTGAAACCGTATTCACTCCGGGTTCTGTTCAGCGGGCTACTGTTTTGTCGAAAAATGACAAAATGGCCACTTTAGAATTGCCTTATGGCATTGAAGGATTGGCTCCGGTGAAGCAGTTGCAAAAGGAAGATGGCACTCAGGCTGAAATAGGCGAGTCTCTGGATTTCAAAGTTCTGGAGTTTATGAAGGACGAGCGCCGGATTATTCTTTCCCACAGTCGAGTGTGGAACGACGCCAAAGAAGAAGCAATCACCGAAGAGCGCAAAAAGACCGCGAAGGCCGTTGATAAGGTTTCTTCCTCCATTGAAAAAGCTACTCTGGGGGACCTGGAGGCACTTTCCGCGCTGAAGGAGCAGTTTGAAGGGGCCTCGGCGAAGAAAGTCTCCAAGAAAAAGGAGGAATAATTGACGAGTGCAGAAGCGTGGAACAATTACTCTGCGCTTGTGTAAGTCTGTGGTCTCGTGGCCGAGTGGCTAGGCAGAGGTCTGCAAAACCTCGTACAGCGGTTCGAATCCGCTCGAGACCTCAATTCGTTCATAAAGCCCTGATAATCAGGGCTTTATTTTTTGCCCATAGCTTACCATCACTCACCCAACTTACCGAAGTTGTGTAGCTTGCTTCATCTTCTGGAAAGGGTGCCAGTCTCATTGGTTCACGAGGTAGTGATTCAAGTCATTGAAACCCGCATAGCGCTCTGAGCGGTCGATCACATTGAGTCCTTCCTTTTTCAATCGCCCTACAGCGTCTTGCCCTGCTTTATCGAGGTCGAGATATAAATTCAGGCTGTCAAAATTTCGTAACACCGGGAGGGCTTTCGTAACGTTGTTCGTGGAATTCAGTACAATGCTGGCATACGAGGACGAACCGAAAAGTTGAACGGCGGAAAGAAAGTTGAAAAACCCCTCGAAGACGTTGGCCCTGGCTCTACGTGGGCCACTGATGGTGGTAAATCCGGCGGGAGCAGTTTGTCCCTTGAAGTTCGCGCTGCGCAGCACGAAACCGCCGCAATCGTTGGCAAATCCCACCGCGTAGAACGTCCGCCCTTTGGCCGCCAGGTAGTGAACCTCTTGGCAATACGTTTGCGCCACCGCTGATGAAATCCCCCGACTTTGAACGTAGTGCAGCAGTGCTGAGTGGGTCAGCGGTCGAACGGCGATCACTTCGATTGCGGGTTGGCCCGGTTCTGCGGGGATGGGTGCGGGAAGGGGGCCGCTGAAAGAAAAGGAGTGGCCTTGAAAATTGAGTAACTCCTGGACGGCGGACGGAAAATCTTGACCCGTCAGCAACCGCACGAGCCGGATCGAATCGCCCTGTTCCTGGCTGCTATAGTCCGCGAAGACGTTCTTGACGGTGTTCACAAAAAAAGAGGGAGTACGTTCTTCTTGCAGTGGTGAGCGGTAGGCCCATTCCCGTCCTTGTTGGCTGTGGGGTCGATGCCCTAAACTTTCCAGGTACGCCAGTATGGAAACCGCCTTCGCCTTAGAAATGTCCTGAATAGGAACCATTGATTTTTAGTTTTTGGGGTGAGAAAAAAAGAAAAAAATTATTTTCAAAAAGCAGGTAATACAGGTACTACATACTACAATTCGAGATAATATACTGACAATTAGGCACTTGGAAGATGTAGTAGGGAAAACGCCTTTTTCCTCCCTACTACAAAATCTGGCCGAATTCCCTCAAAAAGTAATAAGTAGTAACCTTGTAGTAAGAAAAGTTATTAAAAAGGTACTACAACTAAGTCCTTCTCTTTCAGCGGCTCCGCCTCTTTGTAGTCGGGTAGTAGGGTTGCATTGCCATTTTCTATTTTTTTTACCCAATACCCTTTTCGCGGGCTTCCGTTGATTCGTTGACTATCCTCGGAAAACCTCAAGAAAGTCAGGGCCTTGCCTACACCCAGCACGTGAATATTCCGCATCGTTGGGGCTTTCTCCTGGAGGTACATCATGACGTTCGTCGTGTTCATAAATTCCGCACCCGGTTCCCGACGATCAGCAGGCTGCAAGTATTCCTGCACCAAGTCTATCTCGACTGTGGTGCGGGAATAATTGGCGTTGTTGATTTTCTCGGACATAGCGATTTCGGGCTTTGTAAGCCGAAACTCAAAGCCCGATTTGAGCAAGGCGCAGGCCTGGCTCCAAACGCGGTCGATGGGTATAACCTGGTAACCATTCGGCCCGCCGTTGTCGTGCTTGACGCTTGAAATGTCGAAGATGAGCCAGCGCACGTTGCCCGTTTCGTCGGTCAGGAAAGTACGGTCGTTGGTCGAAGCGAAGAATGAAGCTTTACGCTTAGCCCAGGAATCTTTTTTGTCGTAGGGGCGGCGCAGTTTTACGGAGGCAGTGGTGAAGAAGGCTTTTAGCCTGGTGATTTCTTGCCGCTCCAAGCCTTTTAGTTCATCGATGTTGATGATAAAGTTGGTGGCTAAGGCAATCTGTCCGTCTTTGTTGCCAAACTCAACTTGTTCAGTATAGTTCTCCCGAAGGGCAAGTGGGCACAGGTAGCGCAGGAACGACGTTTTACCATCGTCCTGCTTACCAGCCAGAACCAGACACTGCTTGTTGAAATCGAGCACTTCCAGGGCACAAGCCGCCGCACGAACCAGGGCTTTTTTAAACCGCAACCGAAACCAGTTGGGGTCGCTGGCCGTGACGTATTCAGCGAGTTGTTGAATGTAATCCGGGTCCTCTCCCTCCACCCACACCGGTAGCCGCTCAAAATACTCTTTCAATGGATCAGCGCGGGGAATGGCTTCGCTTTTTATCAGGGCCGCCAGTGTTGCCCAAACCCCTTGAATCCGGCCCGAAACAGTTCGTAAGCAAGTTGCTCATCGGCGACGGCCACAAAGGTATTTTGCCCTTTTGCCGAACGCTCTAAATCATTGGCCACAAGATTCAGGCGGTAATTGTGCGCCCCGAAAAGGTAGTCCTCAATCTGAACTATTTTGGGTACCTCAATTTGAGCCGGGTTTTCCGAGTCTGAAGATTTGGTTTTGTTTTTCATGACGTGGGTCTTAAAGTTGCCTCACTTCCTTTTCTGGCCTGGTTCACCCGTTCCACCAACGTCTCGTCCTCGTGGTGGGCGTAGGTTTTCTCCGTGACGATGGAGTTGCTATGGCCCAGAATTGCGGCTACAACCCCAGGCGGCAGGCGCAGGTCATTGAGGAGGCGCGATGCCGCCGTCGTCCGGGCTATATGAGTTGTCAGTTGGAAGGGTAATCGGGCCAATTCGCCGAGGGTTTTGAGTTCGCGGTTGCGGTGCTGGTTGGTACCCACGGGGAAGAGCCGCCCCCGGCTGCGGGGGTGGGTGGCGTACTTGGCCACGAGCGTCATAAACTCTTCCTCCAGGGGCACGACAGCCCGCAGGTTGGTTTTCTGGCGGGTGTAGACCAGGTAGGGCGTACCGTCAGTGTGGCGCTTGATGTCTTCGGGTCGTAGGTTGCGAAAGTCCACATCGGCGGCACCACTGCCGAATTGCGCGAGAAACAAGTCGCGCTCCAATTGGAGCGAGGGAGACGCCAACACCAATCCGCGCATGGCCTCAAGTTGCTCAGCGGTGAGGTGGGGCTTGGGCCGGTAGTCATTGCGGTGCCGGTAGCCGGTGAGTGGGTTGGTGACCAGCCAGCCGTTGGCAACGGCAAAGTCGAAAATCCCTTTGAACGTCTTGATGTGCCGGTTCGCCGTTGAGGGACGCAGCCCCCGGTGTTCTTTGCCCATGAAGTACGCCTTTAAGTCGTGGGCGATGCCAGGCGTAAATTCCTGAAGGGGCATATCATCACGACCGAGGTATTCGCGCACAAAGTCAGGAACACCCGTCATTTTGGTGCGTACGGCCTTTAACGTACCCTCGGTGAACTCGTGGCTCATTGCCTCGTACTTCGACGCGTAGAATTGACGTGCTGCTTCGAGGAGCGTAAGGATTGGCTTGGTTTCGATATTCAGCAACTCGTCCCGGATGGCTTCAAGGTTGTAAGGTTTACTGGTGATTTCGTAGTGGGCCAGAATCAGATTGAAGCGATTAACTAGGGTTTGGATGCGGAGCGTGGCCGTGCGGTCGCCACGAATGACATTCTTTTCGCGGTCGAAGTCCTCCGGCGAACAACGGATGCCGGAGGAGAAAAAAGGGAGTTTGCTGCCGTTGTACGTGATTTGTGCGTTGAGTGTCCCCCGGTCGCCCCGGATAAATAGATTTAAGGTGGGTGGAGCCAGCGGAGTATTCTTGCGGAGTTTCGGTGGGGCTTTTGGGGCCAGTTTTTCGGCTAAAATGGTGCCTTTTGGTTTTTTCATGGCAAAAAGGGGGTTGAGCCAGCGGCGCGGGGCCATTGGCAGGTGAATAATTCAATATGTTGAGCGGGGTTATGCCTCGGTTCGTTTTCGGGGTGGGCGTCGGCCCGGTGGGGGTACAGGTGGCCGCAGCTTCGGCGTGACGGGTTTGGTATCCCTCGGTGCGGGAGCAATGCCCGCTAAAATGTCGGCCATGATGTCGGCCAGTGGTACGGTTCGCCCGTAACGGGCAGAATCGGGGAGGGTCGCCTTGCGGCCAGTGCCCGGATTGTTGTAGGTTTGCATTGTTTCAAATATTTTGAGAAGAAAGAAAAGACTCTTGGGGCCATTGGCCCGAAAGAATTTAAGGCACTCCGGCCAGTGGCAACCGGCGTTTACCCGTTGCGTTTCCCGGTTCCAGTAAACAACCGGGAGCCGAAACCCCAAACTGCCCAGTTCCAGGCGTTTGCCGCCAATGGTGACGCGGGTATGGACGGAGGCAAACGCGGGGTCGGTTCCCCGCCGAACCAGATGCAGTAACGGGCACAGGGTTTCGCTGCTGAGCCGATTGGCCGGATTCGCATTGCCGTGCAGTTGTTTTGGGGTCAGCAGGGCTTGCCGGGCGCGTTGATAAGGGCTATTGCCAGCCCCAACTTTGGTGGGATCGCCCCGTCGTCGGTCGATTTTGCGATTGGCCGGGCGGAGTCTATCCTCCAGCCGCTGGAGGGCTGACGACCTCTTGGTTTTTCTGTTCGGCGATCCGAGTGGACGGCCTCGTTTGCGCTTTTGCGCGGACTGTGTTACATTTACCATCGCTGTACTTTTAAATTGTTACTGGTGAAAGAGTTAGGCCCTGCGAGTGTTCGTACCACTTGTGGGGCTTTTTGCGTTTTGCCGGGCACCGTAGCGGCCCGTGCGCATTGGTCGGAAAAATGAAAGCCCCGTCCCGCGCCGATTGGCGTGGGACGGGGCTTTCATTTAATTAATGATTTGACTGGACAGGCAAAAAAAACAGATAGTTTTTCAAGCTCTTGGACGGTTGTAGACACTACTCCTTTGCGAATCAGGCCAAACCTTTTTTGGCCAATTTGCAGACGAGGGTAAAAGTGTCGACGCGGAGAAAATTCACAAGCTGACCGCTCCTCCCAGCGGACAATTTGCCTTTGTAATGGCGTTAGCTGATCTTGAATATATTCTAATAGTTTACATACAGGTAAAATATAAACTATTAGAAAACTAATAAACAACTATCTGAGGATAAATTTTCGATTTTATTGATAACTGTGCCTTTTAGGTTGAGTGTTTTAATATTGACTTATGGAAACAGCAGAAAAAGTGAAGAAAACCGTTAAGCGGCTCTTGAAAGAGAGAGAAATGACTCAGGGAAAACTGGCTAAGAAGACTGGTATTTCAAGTCAGTATCTAAGTCTATTACTAAAAGAAGGGGGGCCAAAAAGTCGGGATTCAGAAATGAAATTTGGCCATCGAACTCTTACACTTGACCTAATTGACAAAATTGCTGGCGCATTAAATATTTCAGCTATCGAGCTAATTGAGGAAGAAGACAAGGTATCAACAAGATCACACAGTGAAGACAAGAGCCGGGAAGAAGTCAGTAAACTCCAAAAGCAAATAGAGGAAATGACTCTTAAGATGGAAAACTATGCCGTCTTAGTGAGGTCTTATGAGAAGACGGTTTTCGACCTGATAGCCAATGACTTAGAAATTAAAGCGCATTTCACGTATGAGGACGAAAACGGTAAGGAAGTCGCCGAGAAATTTACCTCTGAGTCGGACGAAGTTATTAAAAGCGCCAGGGCAGCGGGCAGGAGGGTGATACTTGGCGTTTACGAAGAAGAGGAGTTGAGGCAAATTATTACCGCAGCCCTCAACCAACCTGCGTACAAAAGTAGGGGTTTAGGCTTGACGAGCCTTGCGCCCGAACTGCTTCATCCAATGTGGCGAAGAGTAGCCATTTCGCTGAGTGACAATTATTTATCAAATGAGTAATGCGAATCAAGGGTTGAAAATGGGCAAACGTAGCGAGTGAGCAGCGATTCCCACTTTGATTAATTGCTTGATTATCAGTGCCTTGAAAATTGAAAAATGCTTCGTAATTACTTAAC
>JAJAZB010000194.1 GCA_026785975.1 Cytophagaceae bacterium
GGGCTGATTTTACATTGTCTTGGTCGGCTGGCGGCCGCCCTTTATATTATGCTGGTCAACCCTTGATTCGCATACTAAATTGAGTTAAACGAGTTTGTCACACTGAGCCTGTCGAAGTGCCATACTCACGGCACTTCGACAGGCTCAGTGTGACAAACTCGTTTAACTCAATTTAGTATTGATTCTTACCCGCATGAAAATTCTCCAGGCTTTATTATTCGCAATCGCCCTGATGCCGGGCAGTGCTCAGGCGCAAACCGCCGACCAATGGAAGTTAGTTTGGGCCGATGAATTCAATACTTCGGGCCGACCAGATTCTAAAAACTGGATTTACGAAACCGGCTTTGTCCGCAACCACGAGTTGCAGGGATACCAATCGGAAAATGCGCGTTGCGAAAACGGCCTGCTGGTCATCGAAGGCCGACGGGAGGCCAAACCCAACCCGACGTACCAACGCGGGAGTAGCCATTGGAAAACCACCCGCGACAGCATCCGGTACACGGCGGCCAGCCTCCAAACCCGGGGTTTGCATCAGTGGCAGTACGGCCGGTTTGAGATGCGGGGTCGCATCGATACGCGCGCTGGACTGTGGCCCGCCTTCTGGACCTTGGGCGTGGCGGGCGAATGGCCGGGCAACGGCGAAATCGACATCATGGAATATTACCGGGGTATGCTGCTGTTCAACGCTGCCTGGGGTACCGAAAAGCGGTACACGGCTAAGTGGAGTTCGGTGAAAAAGCCCGTCACCGACTTCAACGACCCGGCCTGGGCCAGTAAGTTTCACGTTTGGCGCATTGACTGGGACGAAAAATTCATCAAACTCTACCTGGACGAGCAGTTGCTCAACACCGTTGATTTAGCGCAGACGATCAATGCAGACAAGGCCGCGAAAAACCCGTTTCACCAGCCGCACTACATCCTGCTCAATTTGGCCATTGGCGGTGACAACGGCGGCGACCCCTCAGCCACGCCCTTCCCTACTCGGTTTGAAGTGGATTACGTGCGGGTGTATCAACGGTGAAAATTCTTTTTGGAAACAATCGCGTCACTGACTGGGGTATACTTCAAACCCGGTGACGCCCGGAAGGCTTGTAAATATTGGTCACTCGCGAGACTCAAGTGATGGTGGGATGGCTTTTTGTCGGTTTGCAATAAAGTCCGCCATCGTTTGTTTTAGTTCGTCATGAAAACGCTTTTTGTCCGTCTGAAGCAGCATTGACAACTCGTTGCGAACCTGCCGCATATATTCGACGGCCTTAAACCCGTTTTTAGTCTTCGTTTCCATATACTATTTCTTTTGGGCTTAAACCTAAATACCGCTCGCAAGATGCAAGCGATGGCGGGAAGTCAATTAGCTACTAATATCCTTCAAAATGCCATCAGCTTGTTTTGGAAATTTTTGAATTACCCATTTCAAAATGTCAAGTTGGTCAGGTGTAGGTGCTCTTCTGACTTGTGCTAATAGTTTTATTGCTTGTGGTCTATTGAGAGTTAAGTTAGAAGCTCCTTCATTGCATACCGAACAAATCGCTCGTAGGTTGGTGGGTTCACCGGTTCCTCCCATTGACTTGTCAATGATGTGTCCGATGTGTAAACGGGTTTTTCTTCCCTGGTCATACGGATGTGGCTCACCTGCTGCCGCTCCGCACATTTGACAAGTAAATCCATTACGATCTAAAACAAATGCTCTTGTTTCTTTTGAAATGCCCCGTTCAAATGAAGGAACGGGTTTTGTGTCAATTAAAAGGTATTGTCCAGGCTTTAAATCACTTCTATCATTGTGAGTTACTATGTTCATTCCCTCTTCATTCCTCAGTTCTCTTACACGTCTTCCCCATTCACTTGTCCCAGCAACATCTCGTAATGTGTCAGAATTGAGAACCTTCCCTAAATTTGACAAGAAAAAATCACGCAACTTGGCCCTAGAGCCTTTACCTTTTGTTGATTTCTTGTTCATATTTTTCAAAAGTATTAATGATCGAAATTCCAATTGTTCTTGCAACTGGTGGTGGAAAAGCATTTCCAACTTGTCTGTATGCGGGAGTTTTTTTACCAATAAAATTCCAGTCCTTTGGGAAGCCCTGAACTAATGCAGTCATTTTTAAAGTAAGTTTAGGGTTTGCCTTGAAGCCATTGATTGGGGGTTGGTTTGAAAGTCCGCTTCCGTCAACCCCTAAATTCGCCCAGGCCTGCTTTGCTCTTGTCGGGCCTAAATCAGCCCCACCGTGTTTTTTTGAGCCGCCAACTAAAGTTGGAGCAATTCCACTGGCTTGTTTTTTCCAATTCCCTGCATTCTCCCAACCTAATGAACTCATTTCCTCATAGAGTAACTCGCCAACTGTGATTGGTGCTTTGGAGTTTTTTTCAGGCCAATTGAAATATGGGAAATACTTTTTTTTCATTGCGATTAAGATTGCTCTTGGTCGCAATTGAGAAACGCCACAGTCAGAAGCATTAATAATTTTCCAGTCACAGTCGTAGCCTAATTCTGAAAGTTCGTTTAAAATTTTCTCTCGATATTCAATAAACTTATTATCAAGAAGGCCGCGAACATTTTCCAACATAATTGCATTGGGGTTACATTCTCTTGCAAGTCGCAATGCTTCAGGAAATAAATCTCTTTCATCAAGGTGTCCAAGCTGTTTGCCCGCAACGGAAAAAGGCGGACAAGGAACTCCACCGGCCAATAGGTCAACCCCTTCATACATTTTTGCTGAAAAATTTCTTACATCACTTTCAATAACATTCCATTTTGGTCTGTTTATTTTGAGTGTCTGACAGGCAAGCGGCTCAATTTCTACAAGTGCGAAGTGGTTAAATCCCGCTTGTTCAAGTCCAAGAGCTTGTCCTCCAGCACCAGCACATATTTCTATTGAAGAGTATTTCATTTGTCTTTTATTTTCGTGTCAAATTTATCATTTATTAAGGGAACGTTGCAGTGTTTGTTTCACTTTAGCACCTTCACCAACCGCCCATAAACCGCCTTCGGCTGGTATTGATCGTCGAAAAGCAGGGGGAAATCCTGCCGCTTGTAGAAGCTCCGCAACCACGTATCGGCGTCGCCAATGTTCCAGGTGGTCAGGCCGTGTTGCTGGGCGGCGGGCAGGGCTTTGAAGGTTTTGAATATCAGTTCGTAGCGGGTGGCCTGCTTTTCTTTCAACTCGTCGGTGTACATGACGGTCGCCTCGCCCTTCGGATTGACCGATACATCCAGTTCGGACACGTGCAGTTTCAGGCCCGTCGCGGCGGCTTTTTGAAACAGGTTTTGAATGTTCGCGTCCGAGGTATTCACGTTGATGTGCAGTTGCAACCCCAGCCCGTCGATGGGAATATTCCGTTTTTTGAAATCAGCGACCAGGTCCAGAATGGCCTGCATTTTCTTCGGCGCGTATTCCTGTCCGTAGTCGTTGTAAAACAACAACACCTGCTGATCGGCCTCGCGGGCGTACTGGAAACAGCGGGCGAGATAATCGTCGCCGAGTTTCTGCCGCCAAAGCGAATTGCGCAGGGTACCGTCGTCGTTGAAGGCTTCATTGACCACATCCCAACTCGCCACCTGCCCCTGATAATGCCGCACCACGGTCTGGATGTGGTCTTTCAGCAAGGCTTCCCAAGCGGGCGTGTCGCCCTGAAAATTAGTCATCCAATCGGGCACGGACTGATGCCAAAGCAGGGTATGCCCGTGCATCCGAATGCCTCGCTCTTTCGCAAACTGAACAATGGCGTCGGCATCAGTCCAGTCGTAGCGCGTGGCTTCGGGATGCAGAGGCCGCATTTTCATGGCGTTTTCACACGTCAGGCTGGTGTATTCCCGACCAGCCACCTGCCGGTACAGCGCGTTGTTTTTCAACAAGGTCGGGCTAACCGAAGCGCCAATGGGGAATTTGGCCACGTCTTTCAGGTAAACGACCTGGGGCGGAGGGGGCTGAGACGTGCTCGTTTTACAATTCAGAGAAAGAGCGCCGAGCGACAGGAGTAAAAAAGAGAAGCGACTGAAAATCATGGTCGTATAGGAAGTTTAGCGAGTAGCGTTTGTTTCAAAAATCAAATCCATCAGGACCCATTTTTCGCCGGGTTGGGCGGTGGGTACCGCCTGTTGGTAGTTCCACATCAGCGCTTCCCAGTCCTGCACTGTTGGGTTACTGGCGTCAGCGTCGGCTTTGGCAGTAAACGAAAAATCTTCGTCCGTTTCCATGACCATAAATAGCCGGTTGCCGAGGCGATAAATTTCCATTCGTTCAATCCCCGATTCGTGAATGCTTCGCCGAATTTCGGGCCAAATGGCGCGGTGATGCGCTTCGTACCCGGCAATCAGCGCCGGGTCGTCTTTCAGGTCGAGGGCAAGGGCGTAGCGAGGCATTTTTGTGGGTGTGGTCGGACGACATTAAAAGGTTGGAGACTGGATAAAGATTATTCAGTCTGTCTGAAAACCCCCAACCCCCTGAAGGGGGCTTAAAACCAGTGGTAGGGAAAAGCCCCCTTCAGGGGGTTGGGGGTTACGCTGATAACTTTTCCAGAACCAGTTTTTCAAAGTCGTCGGGGATGCCCAGTCCGACGACGCCTGCCTCTACCCAACCCGTTCTACTTTCCGAGCCACCGTTGGCTTCGAGAAACGCAGGGCAAAAAGCAAAATAACCAGATAGCAAATAATGGGCAGGTAGTACGAATGCGCCACGTTCACATCGGCGATTTTACCCATCAACGGAGGAAACAGTGCCCCGCCCACAACCCCCATGACAATAAACGACGAGGCCCGTTGGGTATGTTCACCGAGGTTTTTGAGGCCCAACCCGAAGATAGTCGGAAACATGATGCTCATGAAAAAATTGAGCATAATCAGCGCCCCAAATGATACCCAACCCCAGGCCTGCGCCACAATCAGGCACATGACGATATTACCGGCGGCAAAAATAGCCAGCATTCGATTCGGACGAATAAATCGCATCAAATACGTGCCCATGGCCCGCCCCACCAACAGCATCACCATGCTGAAGGAAAAGTAATACGCGGCGGCTTCGTCGGTCATTCCGGGCATATTTGTAACGCCGTAATTGATGAAAAAGGCCCAGGTACCGCCCTGCGCCGCCACGTTGAAAAACTGGGCAACCGCCGCCCAAACAAAGTGCCGGTTCTGGAAAAGCCCCCGCTCCACCGGATTTAGTTCGGCGGTTTCGCTGTTGTGCGCATCGGTGAGCGGGGGTACTTTGATGAAGGCGAACGAGATGGCAACGGCCGCGACCACGGCACCGATAATCACGTACAACAACTTCACCGAGACCAAATCCTGGGCAGCGACGCCCGTGGGTACTTCTTTCAGGATGAAATATCCGCCCAAAGCTGGCCCGATAATCGCCCCGACTCCGTTGAACGTTTGGGAAAAATTGATGCGCTGCTCGGAGGTTGGTTCGGGGCCTAATGCCGCCGAAAACGGGTGCGCGACGGTTTCGAGCGTCGCCAGACCGCAGGCCAGAATAAACAGCGCCAACCGGAAAAACCCGAAGGATTCAGAATCGGCGGCGGGGTAAAACATAAAGGCTCCCACGGCGTACAGCCCTAGCCCCAGCAACACGCCTTTCTGATACCCGAAGCGTTTCATGAATAACCCCGCCGGAATCCCCATCACCGCGTAAGCGCCAAAAATGGAAAACTGCACCAGCCCCGAATCGGCCAGGGATACGTGCAGAACTTTCTGGAAATGCCGGTTGAGCACGTCACCCATGGTGATGGCTACGCCCCAGAGCAAAAACAAACTGGTCACAAAAATGTACGTCGGGATGTATTTGGCGGTGGTTAGTGGGACTTTTTGCATCAGTTTTTTAGAATTTAAAGAATAGGTTGGAGAGGTGAATCGGATTGGTTTACGCATTGGCCAAGGCCCGGTCCAGGTGTACGTACCCGCCATCGACGTGGATCAGTTGACCCGTGGTGTGGCTGGATTTTTCACTGAGCAAAAAAGCCACCATGTTGGCGATTTCCTCCGGGGTAGTCATGCGCTGGCCGAGGGGAATGTTCCGGGTAATTTCTTTTAACTTTTGTTCCGGATTGGGCAGGCCGCTGATCCACTTTTCGTAGAGCGGCGTCCAGCTTTCCGCCACGATCACGGCGTTGACCCGGATGTTGTACTTGAGCAATTCCACGGCCCATTCGCGGGTCAAACCGGCGCGGCCTCCGTTGGCGGCGGCGTAAGCCGAAGTGCCGCCCTGCCCTGTTTCGGCGGTTTTGGAACCGATGTTGACGATAGCGCCTTTCGTCACTTTCAAGGCCGGTAACGCGTACTGCGCCATCAGGTAATAATGCACCAGATTCTTGTGCAGCGAGGCCATAAATTGCTCGTAGCTGCCTTTTTCCAAACCCACGCCGTCGTTGACGCCCGCGTTGTTGACCAGCCCGTCGATGCGGCCCAACTCGGTCAGGGCCTGTTCCACGGCTTTCCGGCATTCCAACGGCTCCGTCAGTTCGGCCACGATTTGCCGGGCATCGCCGCCCATCTGCACGATTTTCTCGACCGCTGCGACGTTGTCGGCTTCGTTGCGCCCAATGATCACGGGAATGGCTCCTTCACCGGCGAGTACGGTGGCGATGCCTTCACCGATGCCCTTCGCGCCGCCCGTAACGAGGATGATTTTTTGTTGCAGGTTCAGATTCATACCGTCAGGCCCTCAACCCCCGAAGGGGCTATTTTTTGATTGCTGTCAATAAGCCCCCTTTGGGGGTTGGGGGGCTTTTTAGGTTGTAAAACTTCACCGCGTTGTCACCCCAGATTTTCGCCTTTTCGCTTTCCGAAAAAGCGGTAAAGTAGTCTTCGATCAAACCCACGATGTCTTCGTATTGCCCGGCCAGCAGGCACACGGGCCAGTCGGAGCCGAACATCAATCGGTCGGTACCGAAGGCTTCGACCACGGCATCAAGATAAGGCCGAAAATCTGCCGGTTGCCAGGCTTCCAGGTCGGCTTCGGTCAGCAGGCCCGAAACCTTGCAGAACACGTTCTCGTGCCGGGCCAGCGCCTGAATGTCCGGTTTCCACTTGTCGATAACCCCCTGTTTGATATAGGGTTTGGCCAGGTGGTCGAGAACAAATTTCTGATTGGGAAACCGCGAAACAAACTCCCGCGCGACGCCGAGATGGTTCGGATAAATAAGGATATCGTACGTAAACTTATACTCCCCCAGCGTGCGAATGCCATTCAGAAACTCGGTTCGGAGCATAAACAACTCATCCGGTTCGGCCTGCACGACGTGCCGGAATCCTTTCAGTTTAGGCAATTGCTGGTACTGGTCGAGCCGTTCGCGCAGGTTGCTGGCCCGAAAATCTACCCAGCCGACCACGCCTTTTATGAATTCATGCTGAGCGGCCAAGCCAAGCAGGTAATCCGTTTCCTGTTCGGTCTGGTCGGCTTGTACGGCGACGCAGCCATCGAAACCGTGTTGTTCCAGTACGGGTTGCAGATCGTCGGGGCTGAAGTCGCGCCGGAGGGCAGTCATGGTTTCGGTAATCCAGGTATCGCGGACGGCGTCAAAGAGCCAGAAGTGTTGGTGGGCGTCAATTTTCATGGAATAGAGGGATGCGGCATGAAAACTACGCAGACGGGCGGAGAATCGGAAGTGTGAACCAAAAGCAGACCCATTTTTTCACAAAAAAAGCCACCCCCGGTTTGGGGACAGCTTTTAGAATAGCCTCGGCTACGCTTATTTTTTCTCCTTGATCCGGGCCGCCTTGCCTTGCTTGCCCCGCAGGTAGAAAATACGGGCGCGACGAACAACTCCTTTGCGGACGAGTTCGATTTTATCAAGGTTGGGCGATAAAATCGGGAAAATACGCTCGACACCCACGCCATTGGATACTTTGCGGACGGTGAAGGTTTCGCCGTTGGTGTTGGGATTGCGGCGCTGAATGACCGTGCCCGTGAATACCTGAATACGCTCTTTATTGCCTTCGCGGATTTTTACGTGAACGTTCACGGTATCGCCTGCCTGAAAGGCCGGATGGTCGGCCCGACGGGTCGCATTGTCGGCCTCAAGCAGTTTAATCAACTCACTCATGGTTTCTATCTCGTTTTCGTAGGATGCAATTGGAAAATAAGGCGCAAATATAAAGCGATTTCCCCGCTCTGCCAACGGACAATAAAAAAAAGGAACCAGCTTGCAACCATAGCGTCAAATTTCGCATCTTTCGGACGTTTTTTCCTGTGCTAATTCGCTCATATCCATGCCAAAAGCTACCTCTTTTCGATTCCTGTTCCTCCTGGGAGCGGGCCTGTTTTCACTCGCAGCCCAGGCCGAACGCCGGGAATTCAACTTCCGTAATTTTGACCGACTGAATTTGGGCAACGCCTTTGTCATCGACGTGCGGCAGGGCACCGAATTTAAGGTTGTGGCCGATGGCGCCCCCCGCGACCTCAACAACCTGGTGGGGGGAATTAGTCGGAACACGCTGAAAATCCGCTTTAAATCCAGTTACCTGACACCCAGCCGCCAGCGCCTCCGACTGTTGATCGTCATGCCAACCTTGCGGGGCCTTGATTTCACCGGAGCCAGCCAATCGACGGTCAATGGCTTCAATGATCTCGGCGTGGTGGACGTGCTCATTTCGGGGGCTTCAAAGGCAAAAATTGCGATCAACGCCAAGAAAGTAAACCTCAACGTGTCGGGTGCCTCGTCGGTGGTTCTGACGGGTCGGGCCACGGATGTCAACGGCGATGTATCCGGCGGAAGCAACCTGAAAGGCTACGATTTTGAAATGACTCACGCCGATTTCGAGTTGTCGGGGGCCAGCATGGCGCAGGTTTTGGTGACCAAAGCCCTGTTGGCCGACGCCACCGGGGCCAGCCGGGTGAGTTACCGGGGCGGGGCCACCATCCGGGCCAGCACCTCGGGAGCCAGCACGGTGCGGAGTGAATAGGTGCGATTTCGGGCTTTACAACGAATCGGAAGACTGATTTTCCTTTCCGCTTTTCTTTTTGCCGTACCGTACACTAAATAAAACCGTGAATCATTAATTTGTTCGCCTATTTGCGTTATCAGCACGGCTAAACGGCTGTCGAAACCATGAACCACCGAACCGTACAGCGTCTTTTTTCCTGCCTGCTACCGGCTTTGGTGGCCGGATTAAGCGCATTTCTTCCGGTTCAGGCGCAGAACGATTACGCGCCGCATTATCGTCGTCAGGCGTACAAAGGCGTGGTCCGGTTGGTGGGTGGAGGGGGTTTGGGTTATTACGGGGGCGAGATGCGCTCGCACCTGTTGACCACGATGAGTTTACGGCCCAACATAAATATTGGAATTAGCTACCGGCTTACGCAGCACGTCAGCCTGCGGGGCGAACTCGGGGCGTACCGGCTGGCCGGATCGGACGTGGCTGGCCTCAATGAGCATCGAAACCTGTCGTTTCGCACCGATAACCCGGAGTTTTATCTGGTGGGCGTTTACAATCTGTTTCCGTACACGCAACTTTCGGCGTACAATTTCTACGTGCTTGGCGGATTGGGTTTTACGCGCGTCAATCCAAAAGGCCGCATGAATAACCGCTACTATTCCTTACCCAGAATGCGCACCGAAGGCGTGGCTTACCCGCGTTACGCCGCTATGATTCCGATTGGATTTGGTGTTTCCCGGCGGATCAAATACGGATTTGACCTGGCTTTAGAGGCGCGTTTTACCTACACCACCACCGATTATCTCGACGACGTCAGTACCGTGTATCCTCAGGCAGATCTCAATAATTTAGCCGCCGCGTTTTCCGATCGTTCGGTTGAAGCGGGATTTCCTCCGAATCCATCGGGTTCCAAACGCGGCAATTCCAGCAGCAACGATGGCTATTTGTTCCTGCAAATTCGCTTTGAACATACCCTGGGCAGTAGCCGAAGAGCGATCCGCAGGGCGCAATTGAGATGCGCCAATCCCTGAAACTGCTTTCAAACTGCTACTTTCGCGGGATCAAATCGCCGTTCCTTGCATGACCAAGCAGAAATTTGCCTCCGATTCGCTGACCACCATGACCGAGATGGTGTTGCCCAACGACACCAACACCCTCAACAACCTGATGGGGGGCCGCCTGCTCCACATGATGGATATTTGCGCCGCCATCACCGCCCAGAAACATTCCAACCGCATCGTTGTCACGGCTTCGGTGGACAACGTTTCGTTTTCCGAACCCATTCCGCTGGGTAGCGTGGTGACGTTGCGGGCCTGGGTCACGCGGGCCTTCAATTCCTCGATGGAAGTGTACATCGAAGTACACGCCGAGAATATTCCCGCTCAGAAAAAAATTATGAGCAACAAAGCCTTCTACACCTTCGTGGCGGTCGATCAGACCGGCGCCCCCATCGACGTACCCGCCGTGGTTCCCCAGTCGGACGAAGAGAAGGAGCTTTACGAGAGTGCCTTGCGCCGCCGCCAACTGCGCCTGGTGCTGGCCGGACGGCTTAAACCACAGGATGCGACGGAATTGCGGGCGCTGTTTGAATTGAATGATGTGTAACTTTAGAACCGGCTATGCCCAAAAAGGTGAAAGAAATCATCCGGCTATTTGAAGATGACGGCTGGATGCAGGTTTCCCAAAAAGGTAGCCACCGGCAATTCAAGCATTCGTCCAAGAAGGGTCGCGTGACCGTTAATGGAAAACCAAGTGACGATTTGGAACCGTTTTTGGAAAATAGTATGGAGCAAGCTGGCTTAAAATAGCTTTTCAGATTATGGAAAAATACCTGATCGTCATTGGTAAATCCGAGAACAATTACGGTGCTTACTCGCCCGCCGTGTTGGGTTGTGTCGCTACGGGTGAAACTATCGAAGAAACTATTTTCAAATGAAAGAAGCCCTTGAATTTCACCTGGAGGGCATGGCCGAAGATGGCGATCCGCTACCGGAACCAAAAGGATTAGCGTTTTATATTGCTCAAAATGAACCATTTGCCGAACCAAACAATCTGCTGACGCACGTAGAGGTGCGCTTGCCGGAAGTGGCTTGATGTTCTAAAAATTCATAGTAAAACGAGTTGCAGTTCTGGTCATTCTGTGGATGTCACGCGTCTCCAAAAACAGCATTAACTTCCTGAATCAACTTACCACTTCCTCCACGCGCTCTACCGAAAAGGCCATCGCCTTTTCCGCAAAGAGAATTTTAGTTTTCGCCCAGGTAGTTTTGAAAAGTTCCGAGTTGCGATAGGCTTCCAGCGCCTCGGCGTTTTTCCAATAACTGTACGTACAGAAACTGTGCGGCTGGTCGAGATCGCGGAATAATTCAAGATGGCTGCATCCAGGAAAAGCCCGAATCCTGTTTTTGGAAGCATTGAAAACGGCCAGGAACGGGTCAACCGCTTCGGGCCGGAACGTCATGCGGACGATGCGAATGAGCATAAATCAATGAGCGAATGCGCGAATGTGCAAATGAGTAAACAGGTCTTTCTCTGTCTTTTTATTTGCACATTCGCACATTGGAAATTACAGTAACAGCCCCATCAGCAAAAAAACGCCGTCACCCAACCAGCGATAGCGCTCGTTGCGGGCAAAAAAATCTTTCCGAAAGCTCATACTCCACAACATCCCAGACATCGCCCAAATCACCAGGCTCATCCGCCGTTGATACGGAAAATCGGCCCAGATTCCGGTGAATACCCCACCCACCGACACCAATAGAAAAACAACCATCAGCACGTCGCCTGAGAAATCCGGCCCCCACCACGTACTCAGGTTGTTGGCACCGGGCACGAGCCGGGCTTCGTACAACGAAAAGAGCAGCAGGTTTTGAACGACTACGCCACCAAAAATGGCGCACAGCGTCCAGTCAACCCAGCTACCGGGTGGATGCACGGCGAAAACCGGCCCCCAGATACCCGCCACGTAGAGCAAGGCCGTGACGGGTTCTTTGGCGTACTGGGCGGCATTGCGGTACGGTAACCGGCTGACGATGAACAGGTAAACGGCCACCAAACCCATCAATTTAAGCCCGAAAAAAGCAACCGCTGAGGGGATGAGATACGAAAGACCAAAGGCAATTGCCGCCACCCCGACTAAAATTTGCCATAAAATCCGTTGGTGCTGGGCGTGAAACGCGTGACGGGGCGTCGTGGGTTGGTCGGTCTTGCGTACATCGAGCAGTCGGTCGAGGGCGTAGATAACAAATACCGTCAGCCCCAGTACCACCAGCGAAAGTGCGGAGGGCGAATGGTGCCCGTCCGAAAGTTTCCAAACCGCCCAGGCACTCAAAACAGCCCCCAGGGCCACATCGAGACTTAGATAACGGGCTTGGCGAAACCGCTTTTTAAGTAATTCAAAACTCATTTGTACTGAAAGCAGACAACCTGGCGAGGACGGTATCCCAACCAATTTGCCAAAGATAAGCACCGACCTACGAATTGGGCGCGGGTTTTTCAACTACAAAGCAATTCCGTACCGCACCGCCAACCGGGCGCCGTAGGGATCGCCGAAGGCCACGATGAGGTCGACCCGGTAGAGCCGTAGAATGTTTTCGATGCCCACGGTCACCTCGGCGTATAGCCCCCGCTCGGGCGTAAGCAGGGTTCGGATACCAATTAGTTCGTGCCAGCCGAGGGCTTTGAGCAAGGGGCTTTTCGCGAAGTATTTTCCCTGAAAATGCCGCTCGTAAAAGCCCTGGACAAACCATCGGTCGGTGCTGTGGGTGTAGTAAGGCAAGAGGGAGAAGGCCTCCAGTTGGGTGCGCAACGAACGGGTTTCGTTGCCAAAAAAATGCCAGTAGTCGGGAAAGTACACCCGGTTTTTACCTAAAAATGCACCCGTCGACACACTTACCCGGCTCTCGCCAACCCCGCTTCGGGCCGACCAATTGGCCAGGTAGTGCAGGCTGAGTTTGGCAAATGAAGCGCCAACCCGGTCGTCGGGCAAGGCTTGCCGGGTGCTGATGGTCAACCGGTTGAAGGTTTGCCCCCAATCCAACTGCGCATCGAGGCCGGTCAGAATCAAATCGTGCGGACGGAAATTAAGGCCGTTGCCCTCGGGCTGTTGCGGGTCGTTGGCCGTGAATCGTCGGGCGTTTTCCTTCCGAAAACTGTACAACGAGTTATTCATCAAAGCCACGCGCCGGGCCAGTTCCAGCGACGGCATCAGGGTCAGGTGTTTCCCCCACTTTTGTTCGTAGCGAAACACGACGAATTGCCGCTCGTAAAGTTTCAGAAAGTTGACGCCCCGCAGCAACGTTGCCCCCGTGTTGACCAACACCGTGATGGGTTCGTCGGCGTTGAACTGCTGCACGGATCGCCCGCCCTCCCCCCGCAGCAACTGGCCCCGCGTCCGGTTGAAAAGCCAGGAGACGTACCCACGAGCGTACAGGTTTTTTCCGGAAAACCCGTACCGCACCGCGCCGCCCAAACTAAGAAATTGCCGGTTTTCCTTCAACCGTCGGTTGTAGTCGAGGCTTTCGCTCAACACCCAGCCTTCGACCGTGTTAAACTGAAATAAATTAGGCAGCAATGGGCCGAGCGTCAGCCAGCGCCCCCGTGCCACGTCGGCACGCGTGTAGCCCGTCAGGAGCAGGGTTTCGGCCCTAACGCGAACGGGCCGGAGGGTATCTTGCCGGGTCGAATCGGCGGGAACCTGACAAACCGCATGTCCGGCAAGAAAGGCCGTCACCAGCCAGCAGGCAATCATTTTCAGCAAACTGCTCATGCCGTCTCCCGTCGGCTGATGACCTCGATTTCGTCGCCCACGTGCAGATGTCCAGTTGTGGAATCTGCCAGTAAATTTTGCCCGAAAAACACCTTGTGGCCCTGTTTCCGGTGGTCGTTGAGTACCCGAAGTACTTCAGGACTACGCTGCCCGGTGGCTTGGTCGATACCCGGAATCGGGCAACGGGCGCAGGGTTTCACCGCCCGAAACGGCACGTTGCCCACCCGAAACGTGTTCCACTCATCTTCATCAAACGCCGTTGCGCCCGCAAAGACAAAATTGGGCCGAAAGCGATTCATCGGTACCGGCTGCTTCAGGTATCCGTTGAGGCCATCGAGCGAGGACTGCCCGACCAGCAAAAATGGATAGCCATCGGCCAAGCTGTTGATTTCACCCCGGTGCGCGTAAGCTGGATCGACGCCCCGGTGGGAATCCTCCGGCTGGTAGACCAACCGGACGGGGGTATTTAAAACCTGGCTAAACCACCTATCAGCCTGATCGTCAACGTACTGCACGTCGACGGGCGAGCCGAACACGGCCGTGGCGAGCGGCTGTCCGTCGCGCGGGGTGAACGAAACGATTAAGGGTTCAACCGATTTTGTTCGATGGCTGATTTGCAATCCGTCAGCGGTCAGAGTGACCTGCAACAGGGCCATTTCGGGGTATTCGCGTTGCGTCAGGAAGCCACCCGCCGCGTCGACGAGCATCCAGCGGCGGTCGTAGCGCAGGCCCCGGTCGGTCAGGTCGGCGGCGGGTAACGAAATCCCCGCCAGCGATTTGATGGGGTAAATCCAGAGTTCAGTCAGGCGTAGCATGGGTTGGAGGGTTTGGGGTTTGAAGGTACAAAACTCAAACTTTCAAACCCTCAAACCTCAAACCTTTTCAAACATTTAATCGCGCCTTTTCAAACCCTTATTCGCGGATGGCTTTGACCTGGTAGCCGGCTTTTTTGAGTAGCCGAATCACGCCCTTGCGCCCGCCGAGGTGCGCCGCACCAACCGCAAAAAAAGTTGACTTTTCGCGAGCTTCCCGCCCGATAATCGAGATCCAGTGTTGATTGCGGTTGTCGAGCAGGTCGGCCTCGAACCCTTCAAAATTAAAATCGCTCTGCTCCGAAATCTTGGCCATCTTTTTGATATTCTGGCTTTTGTAAAGCTCAACCAACTCCGTAAATTCCTTCCGGGCCTTGTCGCCGGATTGAATCATTTTTACGAGTGCCTCGGCCTGTTTTTCATACGGAATTTTATCGAAAATACTCATTTGCTCCGCCACCGTTTCCAAGCCAATGACTTCTTTTTTATCCTTTTTTGCCGCCTGAGTAAATTCCAGTTCGTACGATTTGGGTTGACAACCCAGAAGTTTAGTGTACATCAGGCTCATCAGCACAAACGGTTTGAAGGTGCCAAACATCGCCACATTCATTTTCAACGAATCGCGGAAATAGTTCTCAACAACCTGATAATCAGTTTCACTCAACATCTTTTTCAGTGTCTGACCACCTTTCATGGCCGTCATTTGCTGCATAGTCATCATCATGTTGGGGTCGTCGAAATCGAGTTCTAGCGCGAGTTGCTGGCTCGCGGCGAGGCTACGTTGCACGGGCGGGCTGAGGCTGAAATCGCGCGGACAAATGATGTGAATCGTGCCAAAAAGGTACGAGGGTTTTTCCAGGCCATTGCCCGAAACCGCCCAGAGCAGCGATGATTTCTGACCCTGCGCCGAAAAGCAGATCAGCAGCGTGAAAACGAGTGAAAGTAGACGATTCATAATTGGGTTTAATAGAGTTTTGACAACTTTTAAAAAGTTAGAGCTTTGACAACTTTTAAAAAGTTGTCAAAGCTAAGATTCACCACGCCATTCTCGGCATTGGACTAACCGTCTGAGGGCAGAAATCGCCGCGCAGGGCTTTGAAATGGGCGGCCATGGCAATCATTCCGGCGTTGTCGGTGCAGTACTCGAACCGGGGAATGAACACGGTCCAACCGAGTTCAGCACCGGTTTTTTGCAGTTCTTCCCGCAAGCCCGAATTGGCCGACACGCCCCCGGCAATCGCGATGTAGGTGATGCCGGTTTGCGCGGCGGCTTTCCGAAGTTTTTGCATCAACATTCGGATGAGCGTCGCCTGGATGGAGGCGCAAAGATCCGGTAAATTTTCTTCGATGAAACCCGGATTCTTCGCCGTTTGATCGCGCAGAAAGTACATAAACGCGGTTTTGATGCCTGAAAACGAAAAATCCAGCCCCGGCATATCGGTGGTTGGAAAACGGAAGCGATCGGGGTTTCCATCACGGGCGTGGCGGTCGATGAGCGGCCCGCCGGGGTAGGACAATTGGAGCAGTTTAGCGGTTTTATCGAACGCCTCGCCCACGGCGTCGTCCTGGGTTTGACCAATGATTTCCAGGTCGAGGTAGTCCCGCACGAGCACCAGTTGCGTGTGTCCGCCGCTGACGGTCAGGCAGAGGAACGGAAATTGGGGTTTAGGATTCTCGATAAAATGCGCCAGCACGTGGGCCTGCATGTGGTTGACGTCGATCAGGGGAATATCCAGCGCCAGGGCCAGCGCTTTGGCAAACGAGGTACCCACCAGCAACGACCCGAGTAGCCCCGGCCCACGGGTAAACGCGATGGCGGTTAGGTCTTTTTTCGCTATTTTCGCCGACCTGAGAGCCTCGTCGACCACCGGCACAATGTACTGCTGGTGGGCGCGGGAGGCCAATTCGGGCACCACGCCACCGTATTGCTGGTGAACGAGTTGCGACGCCACGACGTTGGAAAGCAATGTGCCGTTTTGGATGACCGCCGCCGAACTATCGTCGCAGGACGATTCAATGGCTAAAATATTCATTCAGAGCGCGTTAAATACCTGATTAAAAGTTAGTTGGTTACTAATTATTAAGTTAATGGTTCTTGGGTAAAACTCTGATGAGAAGTCAATAACTCAGTAACCCGATCAGTCAATAACTTTTGCTCGGGTGTTTGAACAAGCAAAAGTAGTCCTGAATCGTTTCCCAGTTAGTTTTTCTGCACTGAATGCGCAAAGCGTTTATCATACTGTTCCGCGTGTTGTTCAGCCTGCTTCTGCTGGTGGTTCTCCTACTGGCAGGAGTGACCCTGAGCCTGCGGCAGCCTGCGGTGCAAACGCGCGTGGTGCGCATCCTGGCCGATTCCATCTCGCAAAAACTGGGCTACCCGATCAGTATCGGTCGGGTCAATTATAAGTGGTTTGACAAACTCGCCCTCGACAGCGTCAGCATCCGCGATACCCGGCAGCAACCCATGATTGATGTGGAGCGCGTGGAGATTGATTTCAAACTCAGCAATCTCGTCTTCGTTCCCCAGGATAGTCTGAAAATTCTGGGGATGACGTTTCGCTACAAAAATTATTTGAAACTCACCGCGAGTGATAAACTTAGTTTGGACCGCGTTCGCTTGTTGCAGCCCAATGTTCGGCTGGCGGTCAATTCAAAAACGGGCGATTTGAACATCGATGAATTCATTGCCCGCATCAACGAACTTATCAAACCGAAAACGCCGAGTCTGAATCCTTCGCCTGATCCCCCGTTTTCCATCGATCAGGCTTCCCTCGAAAACGCCACCGTGCGCTACGACGACCCGCGCGCACCCACGCTGAACCGGAAGGGAACTTTTGATTACAACCACTTCACCGTCAACGAACTCCACGCCGACCTGACTGATTTTCTGCTCGTAGCCGACACGGTTGCCATGCAAATCGACAACCTCCGGGGCATTGACAACGTGGCCAATCTGCGCATCCGCGAACTGGACACCAAATTTCTTTTCTCGAAAAAACAGTTGCGTTTCGACGATTTACTGGCCAAAATCAACCAGTCGACGTTGCGGCGGCGGATTGTGTTTCGGTACCAACGCTCGGCGGATCTGAGCGATTTCAACAACAAAGTTTACCTGGAAGCCGATCTCGACAGCAGCGTCGTTCTGGCGCACGACCTGGCCCGCTTTGCCCGGTCGCTGTACGATTTCAACGATGTCTGGATGGCCTCCGGGCGGGTCAATGGCCGGGTGGGTGATTTCCGGGTCACCAACGCCAACCTGTATTTTGGCAAGCAAAGCCACGTTTTGGGTACGCTGGCGTTTCGGGGATTACCCGATTTTGAAACCACCGACATGGATTTCAACCTGCGCCAAACGGTCGTGAACCCCGCCGATCTGGAGCAGTACCTGGGTAAAAATACCACCGCCAGCATTCAGAAATTTGGCACGGTGCGGTTCGATGCCACCTTCGCCGGGCGGTACAACGATTTCCGCACCAAAGGCATTTTCCTGACTGCGCTGGGCCGGGCCGAGCCTAATTTGAGCATGACGCTGGCCAGCAAGTCGGCCCGGTCGACGTACTCGGGGCACGTGAAACTCGTTGATTTTTCGCTGGGAAAACTCATTGGAAACGAAGGCTTGCTGCAACAGGCCGATCTGTCGGGCCGGGTGGAAGGGCGCGGTTTTTCGGTCGAGGATGCCGTACTTAATTTCGACGGGTACATCGCCCGCATCGGCATCCGGGGGTACAATTACCGCCGCGCTTACGCCAACGGAGAACTTCAAAAAGGACTTTTTGACGGGCAAGTCACCCTACGCGACACCAACCTGGTGTTCGATCTGGCCGGGCGGGTGGATTTACGCCAGCGTCGCAACGCGTTCAATCTGGCCGGTAAACTCACCCGCGCCAACCTGCTTCCGCTAGGTTTTGCCAACGAAGATGTCCGGGTACAAAGCGATTTGAAAGTTGATTTCGTGGGCCTCAACCCCGATTCGATGTACGGCACGGCGCGGCTACTCAACACCTACGTGACCATCGACAAACGCAGCCTGATTGTCGACTCGCTCTTCGTGTTTGCACCCCGCCCTACCTTCCGGGTGGACGCTGGTTTGGGCATGAGCGTCCTGGATCGCCGCCTCGAGATCCGCTCCAACCTGCTCGATGCCAGTGCTCACGGGCCTTTTCAGTTTTCGCAGGTCGCCCGGGATTTGCCCCGGTTGATTGAAGAATACAGAATTTATTTCCTCGAAAATGAAGCCGCGCGCCGCGAGTATTACGCCCGTCGGGCGGCCCTGCTCCTACCGCGCTACACGATTGATTACAATGTTTTGCTGAAAAATACAGCCCCGTTGATGGCCTTCTTTTACCCGACGGGTTATCTCTCGCCCAACACCCGGCTGGAGGGACAACTGCGGTTGGGCAACACGTCGGTGTTCACGGTCAATGCATTAGCGGATACGTTGATCCTTGATGATTACAAATTTTACGGTTCCGAAATCGACTTGAACACGTCGAAATTTGCCAATGCCCCCGACGTGCTGGCCTCGCTGATTTTGAGTTCAAAAAGCCAGAAACTCAACGTGCTCGCCCCGACCGAAAACCTGGAAGTGGAAGGTTCCTGGGAGCAGGATCAGATTGCGTTTACGAGTAGTCTGCGCCAGAGCGACAGCCCCAACCGGGCCAATCTCAACGGCACGGTGCGCTTCACCTCGGAGGGCACCGAATTGCGTTTCCGCCGCTCGCGGGTCCGGTTGCAGGAGGGCGATTGGACCCTCGACCCCGGCAACCTGATCGCGTTAGCGGGTGCCTCGGTCAATTTCAAGAATGTGATTTTCCGCAACGTCGAGCAAAGCCTGGCGGTGGGTGGCATCGTTTCACCGGATTCTATGCAGGCTCTCAACCTGAAGGCGCAGGATTTTCGCCTCGAAACCATCACCCAGGTCGCCAATCTCGACCTGAAAGGTACGCTCAACGCCGCCGTGACGGTACGCGACGTGTACAAAAACCTCAACGTAGAAGGTTCCGTCAACGTCGACGAACTGGTGTACCAGAAATTTTTGATTGGGAACATTTCGGGCGAAACCAAGTGGGATCGTACCCGTCGGCAGGTGAATGTCAGCGCGGCCATCGACCGCATGAACAACCGCATCGTGAGCGTCAAGGGCGTGTACGACCCCAAAAAGGACGAAAACTCACTGAACCTGACGGCAACGCTCAGCCAGACGAATCTGGAGATTCTCGAACCGTTTACGAAGGGAATTTTCTCCAATCTGAGCGGCACGGCCAGTGGTCAGGTGCGGATTCAGGGGACGCCGGTGTACCCCTTGCTTACCGGCTCGATCGACGTGCGGCGCGGTCGGTTACTCTTCAATTACCTGAAATCGACGCTGCGTTTTGAGGACAAAATTTACTTCGACGGGGATGCCATCACGGTGCGCCGACTCCGCCTGACCGATGAGGAAGGCAACCCTGGTACGCTCACGGGTGGCATATTTTATGATGGCGCGGGCAATTTTGCCACCAATTTACGGGCCACCCTGAGCAATTTCCGGGTGATGAATACCACCGCCCGCGACAATGCCCTGTTTTACGGAACGGCCTACGTGACCACCACCGGCCCGGACAATCTGGAAATTTTGGGGCCGCTCGACAACCTCCGCATTAAAGCCCGGGCCACGACCAACCGCAACACCCGGATTTATATTCCCTTCGACAACGCGGCCAGCGTCAGCACCGACGATTTTATCACGTTGCTGAGCGAGAAAATCAAGCAGGATTCAATCCGGGTTCAGGAGGCGAAAAACGAAAAAATCACCCCCACGCTCCGGCGCGACGAAAGCCGGATTCTAATGGATTTCGACTTCAGCATTACGCCCGACGCCTACTGCGAAATTCAGCTAAACCGCCAAACGGGCGAGAGTATTTCGGCCAACGGGCAGGGCCGTTTACGCCTCGGGGTCGACACCCAGGGCGATTTCACCATGAGCGGCACGTACACCATTCAGCAGGGAAAGTATTCGTTTAAATACGCCAACCTGATCGACAAGCCCTTCGACATCCGGGCGGGTAGCCGAATCAGTTGGGCGGGCGATCCCTACGAAGCCAACATCGACATCAAAGCCGCTTACCGGCAGTTGATTTCATTCAACAGCATCATGCAATTGAGTGAAAGCGAGCAAAAAGACCCGCAGTACCAGCGCCGGTATCCGGTGGCCGTCGTCATCAATTTGTCGGATCGGCTGCTCTCGCCCAGCATCAGCTACGCGTTGGAGTTGAAAGATTACCCCAAAAGCGGTCCGTTCGTGCGGGATATTCCGGCCTTCGAGGCCCGGCTGCAAAGCGATGAGCAGGAATTGAGCCGCCAGGTGAGTAGTGTGCTGGCTTTCGGGCAACTCATCCCCGCCAACAGTAATCAGTCGTTTGGCCAGGTTAACGTGCTCAACAACCTGACCGAATTGGCGGCTAACCAGTTGAGTAGCTGGCTTTCACAGATCGACCCGAATTTGCAAATCAACTACCTGTCCTTTAACGGCAACAGTACCACGACCAATCAAGCCTTCATCGGCGACCCCCGCGCCAGTATTTCCTACAACTTCCGCGACCGCATCCGCATCACCCGCGACGGCGGTTTTACCAACTCCACCTACACGGGCAACGCCAACCTCATCGGCGATTGGTCGGTGGAAGTGCTGATTACGAAGGATGGCCGCTGGCGGGGGAAAGCCTTCAACCGTTTCGTGCAAAACCCATTTACGGGTACGTTCAACAACCAGACGGTGGCCAACTTCGGCGCCAGTGTGCTGTACACGCAGAGTTTCAATTATTTCTTTAAACCGGCGGGTCAGGTGCCGACGTTGCGGCAGCCATTCCGGTACCGACCACCCGCCGATCCGCTCCAACCAGTCGAGGCCAAACCCGCTCCGACCACGACCTCGCAAGTCGTGCCGGGAAAGCAGCCCGTACAGAAATAGCCCGACTATTTTCAGAGGACCTTTTCTGCCGGACTCACCTTCACGTTTCGCTTCGCGTTGTTTCGCAAAATGCCCAAATCGTGTACGGTTCCGATTTTATCGGTGGTCAACTGCCGGAATAATTCGTCGGACGTTTTCACAGGTTGCCCATTGACCGAGTGAATAATATCCCCTGAAATCAATCCCGCCGCGCTGGCCGGACTTTCCGCCTCGATGTCCGTCACGAACAAGGCCGATTTATTCTTCAATCCGGCGATCTGCCGCAGTTTAGACACCAATTCGATTTGCTGAATTTGCAGGCCGAGGTAGGCCCGGCGCACCTTGCCCAGTTGAATCAATTCGGCGGCAATGGCCTTCGCGGTGTTGATGCTGATGGCAAAACATAAACCCTGCGCCCCCCGGATGGTCGCCGTGTTGACGCCAATCACGCGCCCGTCGGCGTCGATGAGTGGGCCACCCGAATTGCCGGGATTCAGGGACGCATCGGTCTGAATAATGTTGTCGATCAATCGCCCGGACTGACTCCGTAGTGTGCGGCCCAGCGCGCTCACCACGCCCGCCGTTACGGTGTGTTGAAAGCCCAGCGGATTGCCGATGGCAATGGCCAACTGCCCGATTTTCAACTCACTGGTATCGCCCAATTGAGCAGAAGTGAAATCCTGGGCCGAGACTTTCAGGATGGCCAGGTCGGTGTCGGGGTCTTCGCCGATGAGTTGGGCCGGGTACTGACTGCCTTCGTAGAGCGTCACCCGCAAGTCGCTGGCCTGGTTGACGACGTGGCTGTTGGTAAATAAATACCCGTCGGAGGAAAAGAAAAAGCCCGAACCGCTGCCTTCGGATACTTGCTTGCCGTTTTTGTCCTGCTTGAAGCGGTCGATTTTGACGACGGCTTTTTTTACCGCGTCCACGGCGTTGATAATCAAAGTGGAGTACGCATCCATACGTGTAGTTGGAGAAGTTTAGGTAGTATGTCGTGCGTAGCGGCAAAAAATTGTATCGCAACAAGCAACGAACGCGGAATGCGGAAACTGAAAAATTCTAAACCAAGCAATTATTCGAGAAACTATCTGAAAATCAGCTACATTCGACCTTCCCCCTTCTCTATGAACCCGACGCATTACCCATCCAAATTCCGGGCAATGCCCCGGCTGTTGCTGTTCGTGGGGCTACTGCTCTAAACGGGTGCCGGGCTGGCCGGACCTGCCACCACCCCGGCGGCGAAAACCGACCCGGTCACGTTCAAGGGCGATTTCCGGATCGTCAATGAATCGCTCCAGCGGGTAGAGGTTGTGTTCGATGAACAAATACCTGGTTTCAACAACTGCCTCGACGCGTTCCCCACCGGAACCGTCTGGCTCGACCCACTCCAGGGGAGCGCGGCGTTTCACCTCGAGTTGAAACTAGCATGCGTGGTTACCGGTGGTAATTTTGGTTTTAAGGTGCAGAATTCCGCCGGCAACACACTCGCGCATTTTACGGTGCAGATGCTTCTTCCGCTCCTACCCGTTTTAGAGATCGGCTTGCCGCGCTTTGTTATCCTTGAAAATCAGTCGGTGCCGAATTCCTTTTCGCCCTCCCGGCTTTTCAACGAACCCGGTGCCGACGGGGGTCTGGGCATTTTTCACCTCGTCGACCAGCACAACTGGTCGGACTGGATGAATGAAACCGGCCTGATTGCTTCCGGCAAAACCCTTAGCCAGACGGTACTGCCGGGCGCGGGGGGAAGAAAATCTGGACTGGGATCTCAGTCGGCAGCCGCCGGGGCTGTACGTACTACGCGTGAGCAGCAGCCAGTGGGTCAGAACGGTTAAAGTTCTGCGGAACTGAGTAGGGATTTGAGTTAACATTTTGAACTGCAAAAACTTAACTCAAACCGCTTCTAAGTTCTGACTTTATTGAAAGAAATAGCGCGTTGGCGCGTACTGTGAAAGCGGGCATCCGCAACCGCGCTCAAATGCGTGTGCTTCGTGGCGCGGCCCTGCACCCGCGCCCGCCAGCGTCGAAACGAAGTTGACTTCAATTCACGGCGCATCAACTCAATAACCTGCTGCTCGCCCAGGCCAAATTGCGCTTTGATGGCGTCGAAGGGGGTGCGGTCTTCCCAGGCCATTTCAATGACGCGGTCGGTATTGACGGGAGAAAGCACACTTGATTTCATTCTAATGCTCGTTACGTACCCGTCCGTTCAGCGGATGTGATGCTTACACCCACCGAATGAGACGTTGACATGAATAACTGATTAATTCCGCAACGGCTTCCCGCCCGTCAGCAAACTCTGAATTCGCTCCAGCGTCTTCCGCTCGCCGGAGAGGGAAAGAAATGCTTCGCGTTCCAGGTCCAAAAGGTACTGCTCCGAAACGGTCTGCGGGTAGCTCAAATCGCCGCCGCAAATGACGTAGGCCAGCTTATCAGCGATTTTGGCGTCATGGTCGCTCACGTAA
>JAJAZB010000195.1 GCA_026785975.1 Cytophagaceae bacterium
CATCGGAGGCGTACAAAATTGGCTGGGCCGGCGGCCCGAAAACCCGCGTGAGTAGGGCTTCAAAAAGCGCATTCATGCCCGCGTCGTTGAATTGCGAAGCCATCGTACCGATGATCGGCAGCGCCTCGTCGGGCGTGGTCCAATCGTTGTGATTGCGGCGAAATTGTTTGCGCACGTCGCGCAGGGCGTCGAGCGAACCGGCCTTGTCAAACTTGTTGATCGCGACCAGATCGGCAAAATCGAGCATGTCGATTTTCTCCAGTTGCGTGGCGGCACCGTATTCGGCGGTCATCACGTACAGGCACACGTCGCTGAGTTCCGTCACCGTCGTATCCGATTGACCAATGCCCGAGGTTTCAACGATAATCCATTCAAAACCAGCTTGTTGGCAAAGATTCACCGCCTCGCGCAAGTGCTGACTCACCGAGGCGTGGGCTTGTCGGGTGGCCATCGAACGCATGAACACCTGCGGGCCGTGGACGGAATTCATCCGAATCCGATCCCCGAGCAGGGCACCTCCCGTCTTGCGTTTGGACGGGTCGACGGATAAAATGGCGACGGTTTTATCGGGAAATCGTTGTTTAAACCGCAACACCAACTCATCGACCAACGAGGATTTTCCGGCCCCCCCCGGCCCGGTGATGCCTAAAACGAAGGAGTGAACGGCAGCCGTTGCTGGGGGTGAAGGAGTGAAGGAGTGAATAAGGGTTTCCTGGTAAAACTCAGGTCGGTTTTCGGCCCAGGAAATGAGCCGTCCCAGCGTGAGCGGATCGCGGTAAGCGAGGCGTTCGGGCCAGTTTTCGGGCAGGGGAGCGGGGCGGGGTTGGTCGCAACGGGCGAGTAAATCGTCAATCATGCCTTGCAAACCCATCTTTCGACCATCGTCGGGGGAGTACAGGCGCGTGATGCCGTAGGCGTGGAGTTCGTCGAGTTCGTGGGGGTGAATCGTGCCGCCACCACCGCCAAAAATCCGAATGTCCGCGCCGTGCTGTCGAAACTGATCGTGGAGGTATTTGAAAAATTCGAGGTGCCCGCCCTGATAACTCGTCACCGCCACCGCCTGCACGTCTTCCTGAATGGCCGCCGCCACAATTTCACCGACGGAGCGGTCGTGGCCCAAATGAATCACCTCGACACCGCTGGCCTGCAACAACCGGCGCATCAGGTTGATGGCCGCGTCGTGCCCATCAAACAGCGATCCGGCGGTGATGATGCGGAGGGGCGGTGGCGGGCGATCAACGGCTGAACCCAGCCTGGGCTTGGTGTTGAGAGTAGGCTGCATGGATTATCCTGGAAAATGGATTCAATTTATCGCGCTACACCTGAAAAACCGCGTGGCAGGCTGCTCAGAATTTCTTTCCTCTAAAACGGACGGCTTGGTGCGTCAATAAACTGTTTTTATAGTTAATTTCATACAAATACTGAAAGTCAGAACTTTATCAAAAACAATAGTTGAGTAAAGACGCTGAAAACTTCATTTCAATCAGAAAAAATAATCGGGTTGAGTTGGACCCTGTCACAGTTGGTTGTTCCATCATAAAACCGGCTTTTTGGAATTTAATTTTGGTAAATATGATTCGTAACCCTTCCCCCGTTCGGCAAAAGATGTCCAAAAGTTGGCCCTGGCTGGTGATTTTCGTCTTGTTTTCAACCTGCAAGCCGGACAAAGGTCCCGACTTGCCCGACGACAAGCCCCGCATCATCAACATGAGTCTGGCGGGGCTACCCGATGAAAACATTCGAATCGACCAGCAACGCAACGAAATCACGCTTCAACTTCCCCCCGATTTTGCTCCGCCGCGCGCAGCAGAGGTAATGCCTACGTTTCAATTAACGCCGGATGCACGGGTCATCACCAATGGGGGAATCTACGGCTTCGCGGAATTCAGAGGAATCAATTTATGCGGTTGTTCGCCCGATGCGCTCAAAATTGGGGTCACCGAACGAAATCCGGTTCCGGGCCAGCCCGTTCTGGCAACGGAGTACACGATTAAGCTGATGCCCGCCGGTTCGATGACGGTTAAACCGGACAACCCGGCAGCGTTCGAGTATTTTCTGGATGACACCAAAATACTTGACCTCGCCGTGAGTAATTATTACGACGGTTCGCCCGTGGAAGTGCGGCTGAGGAGTACCGACAACCCCAACGAAAGCTACCCACTGCGCACGGGTTGCGGGTACCAACAATTGGAATGCCCCGGACGCGAAAACCTGCTGCGGCTCTGGCCGGACGAGACCAGTCGCCTAAAGCCCGGAACCTACCAGTTGGAAATCCGTAAGGACAATGGCCGCACGGCGCGGGCTGAAACACCTTTTGTGGTCAAGAAGGGCCGCACCCGCCTGGATTACTACACGCTGGTGCAACGCTCAATGGTGGCGGGCGAGGTACGCCTTACCGGTAACAATCTCTTTGCGGATGACAACCTCGAAATACTGCTTACGGAGACGAGCGGCAGGGAACACCGACTCAAATCCCACGAGGTTAGCCCGTTTGGCCGGGAAATGAAGGCAACGTTAGGCAGTGATGTGAAGCCGGGGTACTACGCGCTGCGGTTGATAAAAGACGGTCAGGTTGCATCCGATTGCTACCGGTTCAGTGTCACACGGGACGAAAAACAGCCTTACCTCCTCAGCGTCGATCAACGGGTAAATCCCATTCTGGCCAACGCCGCTGAGTTTTGCCCGAATGCAACTCCGGTGATTCTCCAACGCGGCGCTTCCACGTACCCCGTCGTCACGTTGAGCACCTACCCGGCTTACACGGGTACACTGCAACTGTCGGGCAGGCTGGTTTCGGTTGAAAACCCACAAATAGGGGTTGACGTGCTTATGGTTTTAACCAACTCGTTTGCCGAACCTGCCGCCTACCTCTGGGTTGAGGCCACGCTCCGAATTCCCGCTGATTTGCCCCTGGGACGATACCACCTTTTGGTTCGGACGAGTGAAAAATTCACCCCCAAAACGTATCTAAGTGAACCCTACGAGCGTGTCATCGAAGTGCAATAAGCGACGAGGGCGGCAACTACTGACGGCTTTACTGCTCCTCCTTACGGGGCATCGGGCCGATTGCCAAAACTTGGTGCCAAATGCTTCGTTTGAGGAAATCAAGAAAGCCGCTTGTCAACCGCTAAATTTAAGAGAAAGTATTTTCAATTATTTTTCCGACTGGACAACACCAACTGCTGGTTCGACGGATATATGGCGGGCGGATTCAGTTGAGTTTTGTTCGTCAATCAGCACGAAACGAATGCTTGGAATTATTCCACACACTGGTAACTATTGCATTGGTGTTTTAACTAATCGGCCTCAAACAAATTTCCCATCTTACCGGGAGTACGCCCAAGTTCGACTTAAAAAACCGTTAGAGGTCGGTAAAGTTTATTCGGCTGAAATGTACGTTTTGCTGACCAATCTTTCGGGTAAGGCCTCCAATAATCTGGGGATGTATTTTTCTGTAAATCCGGTACCCGAAAATCGACCGGACTATTACTCAAACTTAGGAGCCGTATTACCCGAACCGCCGCAAATCAATGATTCTACGTTGAACTTTCCGCTTCATGCCTGGCAAAAAGTATCGGGTTGTTTCGTCGCTAAGCAGGCGTATCAATACCTGACTTTAGGTAATTTCTTTGATGATGCCCACACCAAAATAGCCCCCATTCCCAGCGTTCCGTCCTACAAACAAGTCGGGGCCTACTACCTGATTGACGATGTGCTGGTCACCGAGGCGGGCGTCAGTCAACTTCTTCCCGCCACGGCGTTTAATTCCGATACCACCCTGTGCGCCGGGCGTACGCTAAACCTGGCCCTTCCCAACCGCCCCGAGGTGCGCTACCACTGGCAGGACGGCAGCACCGCCCCCACGTTTACGGTCGGCCAACCCGGCACCTACGCCGTCTCGGTGTCGGCGGGTTTGTGCAGCCGGGCGGATACGCTACGGGTGCGGGCCGAGGTTCCGCTCGTCGTGCAACCCCCCGATACCACGCTGTGCCGGGGCGAGGTCCTCACCCTGACCGCCCGCCACCCCGCCGGGCACTACCTCTGGAGCGATACCTCGACGGATTCAACCCTGACGGTGCGCGAATCGGGCAGCTACACTGTGCAGGTGCCCAACCGCTCGTGCCTGGTGGCCGATACGGTACGCGTCCGCTTTCTGGACTGTCCGGGCGTGGTGCCCAACGTATTTACGCCCAACGACGATGGGAGAAACGATACGTTTGCGATTGAAAATATGGAGCTACTGCCCTGGAAACTGCTGGTGTACAACCGCTGGGGCGGGTTGGTCTGCCAGACGGAGCGGTACCAAAACGACTGGCGGGCCAGCGGGCTACCGGCGGGTACTTACTTTTACCAACTCACCAACCAGGAACTGGGCCGCACACTCAAAGGGTGGGTGCAGGTATTGCGGTGAGGCTTGCGCAAGACACTCATCTACCGTAACTGTTTAGGTACCCCGTTTGTGTTGATAATCAAGTACTTACAAAAGATAAAATAGCAAAATCAATTAATTTCTTAACTACCAGAAAAAATAAATCCTTGACTATCAATTAATTAGCTATTTTGATGATTTGGCCTTCAAAAGTGCTAAAAAAGTTAAATCTCTGATAATCAGCATTATGTAATGAAATTACTTACCTAAACAGTTACCATCTACCAAACAAAAAACGCCTGACCTCAAGCGAGATCAGGCGTTTTTTAGTCGATAATTAATTTACTTAATGCCCTTGTTGGGCCGTTGGTTGAGTTTTTCGATGAGCATTCGGGTAAACTGCTGCTCGGTTTTATAAAGTTCGGCCAACTGCCGCACGTTGATGACTTTCAGAAAACGATTCATGTAGTCTTTATCCAGGTCGACTTCCCGCTGGCGCAGGTTCATCATCTCTTTCAAACTACTCAAAATCCGTTCGTCAGTGGTCGTCAGGTTATCAGTTTCGGCGTTGAGGGCACGGATCGATTTACGAAGCTCCATTTTCTTGTCTTCGTATTCGTTGTACACCGCCCAAAACTGTTGCGATTGCTCCGGAGAGAGGTTAAGGCGGTTGGTAATCAGGGCAATTTTGGCACTTTGAATGCGCTGCATCCCGTTCCGATTCTGGGCAAGAACCACTTGGCTAAGGAGCAGGAAGAGTCCGAAAAGCAGAATAGTACGTGGTTTCATTGACTCGTTGATTACAGGACGTCTTCTAAATCCTCAGTCTTTAAATGGTGCAAAATGTCCTCGTCCGTTATATTAAGTTGCTGTAAAACAGCGCCTTCCCCCGAAGTAAGTATCGAGACCTGGTCGAGGTGATCCACCAAATCGTACGGGGTGAGATTCTGCGTGGTGAGGTATTCCAGGATGGTTTCATTGCTCACCTGACTGATGGCGTCGGTTCCGAGCGAACCCTGTTTGGGGGGCAGGGTTTGCCAGATGAGCACCGCCACCAAACTGAACGCCGCCAGCGACACGCTAACGCGTTGCCAACTCAAATGGAAACGGAACGCCGGAGCCGGGGCCACAACCTGGGCCTGTATTCGTTGGGGCAGCGTATCGAAATACCCTTCAGGAACCGAAAAGGGCTGCTTTCTGGGTAAATCGTCTAAATTAATTCGCTCTTTTTTCATCGTCCTCGGTCCTCGTTTTCAATTCCTTTTTAAAATTAGACGCGATGAAACGTTCGTCGTTTAATCTTTGGCTAAAAAATCCTCAATTTTCTTCACCGCATGGTGGTACGAGGCTTTCAGCGCCCCCACCGACGTGCCCGTGATTTCGGCGATGTCATCGTATTTTAGTTCTTCAAAATACTTCATGTTGAACACCAACCGCTGTTTGTCGGGCAACGTCAGCAGGGCCTTCTGAAGTTTCAATTGAATTTCATCGCCGGACAGCCCCGGTTCTTCGTCAATTTTATTGGACAACTCATTTTCGATGTCGCCAATGGGCAGGAAAAAGCGCCGCTTCTTTTTGTTCAGAAAATTCAGGCATTCGTTGGTGGCGATGCGGTAAATCCAGGTGTACACCTGCGCGTCACCCCGGAAATTGGGCAAGGCCAGCCAAACTTTGATAAACGTTTCCTGGGTTAGGTCGTCGGCGTCGTCGTGGTCGATGACCATCTTGCGAATGAGCCAATACACCTTTTGCTGGTACTTGCGCACCAGCAAGTTGAACCCATAATTTCGGGTTTCGGGATTAGCAAATTTCTCAAGTAATTCCGCGTCCGTCATTCGTTACTGGTTAATAGTTAGTTGTTAACAGTAAGATGCTGTCTGATAAACGATTAACTAATAACCAGTAACAGTTAACCTTTTTTTCGGGCAATGGCCCGCTCGGCAGCGGCAACGATGTGCGCGGGGGTCAGGCCGTATTTTTCCATCAATTGGTCGGGGGTGGCGCTTTCGCCGAAGGTATCCTGCACACCCACCATTTCGAGCGGGGCCAGTAAATTCCGCACCAAAACCTGCGCGATGCTATCACCGAGGCCGCCGTTCAACTGGTGTTCTTCGGCACTGACGGCGCAGCCGGTTTTACCCACCGAAGCTAAGATGGCTTCCTGGTCGAGGGGTTTAATCGTGTGAATATTGATGATTTCCGCGTTGATGCCTTTTTCGGCCAACATTTCGCCCGCCTGAATAGCGGGCCAAACGAGGTGACCAGTGGCGAAAATGCTCACGTCCGTACCCTCGTTGACCATCCAGGCCTTGCCGATTTCAAAAACCTGATCGGCGGGCGTGAAAACCGGCATTACCGGACGGCCAAAGCGTAGGTACACCGGGCCAACGTAGTCGGCAATGGCGATGGTGGCGGCTTTCGTCTGGTTGTAATCGCAGGGATTGATAACGGTCATGTTGGGCAACATTTTCATCATCCCCAGATCCTCCAAAATCTGGTGTGTGGCCCCGTCTTCACCCAGCGTGAGGCCCGCGTGTGACGCGCAGATTTTCACGTTTTTGTTGGAATACGCCACCGATTGCCGGATTTGGTCGTAAACCCGCCCGGTCGAAAAGTTGGCAAACGTGCTGGTAAAGGGGATTTTTCCACCGATTGTCAGCCCGGCGGCAATGCCAATCATGTTGGCTTCGGCAATACCTACCTGAAAAAAGCGGTCAGGATTCTCTTTAATAAACGGGTCCAACTTGAGCGAAGCCACGAGATCCGCACACAGCGCGACCACGTTGGGGTTTTTTTGCCCCAATTCCTGCATCCCCGCCCCAAAGCCCGAACGCGTATCTTTTTTCTCGGTGAACGTGTATTTTTTCATGTCGTTTTTCGTAAGAATTTTACTGGGCGAATTCAGTGAGTTTGTTTAAAAAATAGCGGGCACTGGGGCAGTTGGGGTGAGCAGC
>JAJAZB010000196.1 GCA_026785975.1 Cytophagaceae bacterium
ACTCCTCACGCCGCACGAGGCGGCGATTTTGGAGGAACTCAAAAAACAAGATTCGCTCAGTTACGACGAACTCGCGCGCCTGGCCGAAGTGACCAACGTGTACCACCTCATCAAGTCGCTGGTGGGTAAGCGGGCCATCCTGGTTTTTGAAGAAGTCCGGGAAAAATACACGCCCAAAATCGTGCGGATGGTGCGGTTGAAAGCGCCGTTCGACGAACCCGAGATGGTGAAGGGGCTGATTGCTGAACTCGATAAACCCCAGACCCAGAAGCAACTGGAGGTACTCGTGCAGTACCTCCGCGACGTACCGGTGCTGCGCGACCCCGCCGCCAATAGCCGGGGCATCGCCAAAGCGGGCTTTGCCAAAAGCGATATTTCGTCCTCCTCCCTCGATACGTTACTGAAAAAAGAAATCTTCGAAACCTTCGACATGGTGGTGAGCCGGTTCGCCGACAGCAACCAGAACGTCACGACCGTGACGCTGACGGCCGCCCAGGAGACGGCCCGGCACGAAATCATGGCGGCCTTTGCCGAGAAAGATTCCGTGCTCCTCCACGGCATCACCGGCAGTGGCAAAACCGAGGTGTACATCCGGCTCATCGAGCAGGTACTGGCAGGCGGTTCGCAGGTGCTCTATTTGCTGCCCGAAATTGCCCTAACCACCCAGATTGTCGTGCGGCTGAAGAAGATTTTTGGTGATAAAGTCGGGATTTATCACTCTAAATTCTCGGACAACGAGCGCGTTGAAGTCTGGAAAGGTGTGCTGGCGGGGAAGTACCAGTTTGTCGTCGGGGTGCGGTCGGCGGTTTTTTTACCCTTCGACAACCTGGGCCTCATCATCGTGGACGAGGAGCACGAAACCTCGTACAAACAGTTTGACCCCGCGCCCCGCTACCACGCCCGCGACGTGGCGCTGATGATTGCCCGCCACCAACACGCCAAAGTGCTGCTCGGCTCGGCGACGCCCTCCATCGAAACGTACTACCACGCCCAGGAAGGGCGGTACGGACTGGTGAAACTGACCACGCGTTTTGGTGAGGCGCAACTGCCCGAAATTCAACTGATTGATACCAAAGTCGCCCGCAAGCAGAAGGAAATGCAGGGGGATTTTGCTAAAGAAATCCTCACGCGCATCGGCCTTAACCTGGAGGCGGGTCGCCAAACGTTGCTGTTTCAGAACCGGCGCGGGTACTCACCTTACCTGCAATGCGACGATTGCAGTTGGATCGGCTCCTGCCACCAGTGCGACGTGAGCCTGACCTACCACTACCAGGGCCAGGAACTGCGCTGCCACTACTGCGGTCACCACGAACCGATGCCGAGGGTGTGCCCGGCCTGCGGTGGTCCGAAAGTGCGGACGGTGGGCTACGGAACGGAAAAAATTGAGGATGAATTAAAGGCGTTTTTCCCCCAGGCCCGCATCGGCCGGATGGACCTGGACACCACGCGCAGCAAAACTGCCTTCCAGCAACTAATTCAGGATGTGGAACAGGGCAACGTGGATATGCTGGTGGGTACGCAGATGATTTCGAAGGGATTGGATTTCGACAATGTCAGCCTGGTTTGCATTTTCGACGCCGACCGGATGATTCATTTTCCCGACTTCCGGTCTTCAGAGCGGGCTTTTCAACTCATCACTCAGGTGAGTGGCCGCGCCGGACGCCGCGATACGGTGGGGCAGGTGCTGATCCAGACCAGTAATCCGGCGAACCCGCTGCTGCAAAAGATCATTGAGAATGACTACCAGGGCCTTTTCGACGACGAAATCAGGGAGCGGGAGGCGTACCGCTACCCGCCGTTTACCCGGCTCATCAAATTGACCATTAAAAACCCGGAGCAACATCTGGCCAAAAAAGCCGCCGAAACCCTCTGCGCCCGCTTGGCCGATAGCCTCACCAAAGAGCGTGTGCTCGGCCCCGAAACGCCCCTGGTCGAGCGGATTCGCAACCAGTTTTTATTTGAAATCCTGATCAAACTCGAACGCAATCTGAACCTCAAAACCATCAAGCCTTTCATTGCCGAACAAGTGGAAGCCCTCATCACCGAAAAACCGTTTAAGTCGGTGGGCGTGGTGGTGGACGTGGATTGCGGGTGAAAACGGCCGGAGCCTGGTTCCAATCCGCTGCCGGGCAACCGCAAGGAATTGCCCCTACAAACAAATTTCAGTAACGAGTTACCCCCACGAAAATTGACTAAAATGACTTTTGACAAGAATAAACACCAGCGCCGCTCCATTCGTTGGCCAACCTGGGATTACGCTGGACAAGGGTCTTACTTCGTGACCATGTGCGCCCGAAATCGGGCGTGCTTATTTGGTGAAATCAGGCAGGACGAAATGATTCTTTCAGAAATAGGTACTGTGATAGAATCAACGTGGCTGGGATTATCAAGTCGATTTGAGAATTTGCAACTGGATACTTATCAGGTCATGCCCAATCACGTTCATGCTATCCTAAGGCTTGAAGGTGATGTTCGCTTGGGCGATGTCATTGGCGCTTTCAAATCCTTAGCGTCCAATACCCATTACAACCAGCTGAAAATGAGCGGAATGTTGCCAGAAACAGAAGCAAAAATTTGGCAACGAAATTATCGGGAGCGCGTCATACGCAATGAACAAGAAGCACAAAAATGCCGCAGCTATATTCTGGCCAATGTGACAAATTGGCGGGAAGATTCCGATAATCTCAGCCGTTTACTGGCCCGAATGACCGAACACAAATCCTCGTAGGGGCAACCCCGGGCGGCGTTCCGCTTGCGGTTGCCCCTACACCACCCAATTCCTAATCGAAAAATGTCCATCCACAACCCCGACATTAAGCGCGTTACTGTTCACACGTTGCAGGAACTCAAGCAGAAAGGCGAGAAAATTTCCTGCCTGACGGCCTACGATTATTCGATGGGTCGCCTCGTGGACGCCGCCGGGGTCGAGGTGATTCTGGTTGGTGATTCGGCCTCCAACGTCATGGCGGGCCACGAAACCACGTTACCCATCACCCTCGACCAGATGATTTACCACGCTGCCTCGGTGGTGCGGGGCGTCAAGCGGGCGTTGGTGGTGGTGGATTTGCCCTTTGGAAGTTACCAGGGCAATTCGGAGGAAGCCCTGCGCTCGGCCATTCGGATCATGAAAGAATCCGGGGCGCACGCCGTGAAAATGGAAGGCGGGGCCGAAATCCAGGAAAGCATCGTGCGCATTCTGAGCGCCGGTATTCCCGTCATGGGCCACTTGGGCCTAACGCCCCAATCAATTTATAAATTTGGAACATACGCCGTGCGAGCCAAGGAAGAGGAGGAAGCTCAGAAATTGATGAACGACGCCCATTTTCTGGAAGAGTTGGGTTGTTTTGGTTTTGTGTTGGAAAAAATTCCGGCGGTGCTGGCGAAGCAAGTCACCGAGTCGGTAGGCATCCCCACGATTGGGATTGGCGCGGGGCCGCACGTCGACGGGCAGATTCTGGTGCTGCACGACGTACTGGGCATTACGCAGGAATTCAAACCCCGGTTTCTGCGTCGCTACGCCGACCTGCACGGAGTCATTACCGAGGCCGTTTCGCACTACGTGGACGACGTGAAGGCGCATAATTTTCCGAATGAAAAGGAGGGGTACTAATTTGAGAATTTGCTAGTTTGAGAATTTGAAAATAGATTCTTGTCAATTTTCAAATTAGTACATTTTCAAATAAAGTAAGTAGTCAAAATTAACGTGAATTATTTTTTGGTGGATAAACCGCGCGGCGTACCGTCCGAGTGCTCGGGTTTTATCCACCAGCGTCCCCGTCGGGCGGCTTTTTGGCGGGGACGCCCAGTCCGTCCGGCGGGTGTCATCCAGGACGGGTAAAAACAAACTAATTTTGCCCACTTACTTAGCAAATTTTCAAATTTTCAAATTCTCAAATTAACGCGCCCGAATTACTCCACGCCAACCTCCACCCGCGCGAGGGCCGAACTTTCGTTGTGCAGCCGGTCGAAGGCGGTCACGATGTACACGTACCGAATCCCGGAACGCACTTTTTCATCGGTAAACATCGGCTCATTTTGCCGCCGAATCGCCAGAATGTTGGCCGAATTTTCTAGGTTTTCTTCCCGTCCGGCTTCAAAGCGATACACCACGTAATACTGGGCAGTGCCCCCGTCGGCGGCCAGTTGGGGCGATTCCCAGTTGAGGCTTACGATTTGTTTATCGGGAATCGCGCTCAGGCGGCGCGGCGGATTGGGCGCGATGCTATCCTTCCAGAGCATGGGCGGCACCAGCGCGGGCAGGCGGTAGAGGTCGGCGCGAAGGGTATCCTGAAAGCCCCCCAGGTTGTTGGTCAGGGATTTTGAACTGAAAAAAATCGTCCCGCCAACGCCCGGATTATGGCGATTGAAGCGAACCTGGCCGGGTAATTCGGAGAGGTTTTGCCAACCCGAATCCGCGCTGCCCACGCGGTAGGCTCCCTGCCCAATGTACAGATGCCGCTTGGGGCAGTTGGCGAGCCACCAATTCACGAGCGGCTGGTACGGCGCCAGTTTGTGCCCGTTGTGAAAATACACCTGCGGGGCGATGTAATCCACCCACCCTTCCTGCACCCAGCGACGCGTATCGGCGTAGAGGTGGTAGTAGGAGGTTTGGCCGCCGCGCGTTTCCGAGCCATCGGGATCGCGTTGGCTGCGATTTTTCCAGATACCAAACGGACTGATTCCAAATTTTACGTAGCGTTTTTCGGTGCGAATTCCCTCCGAAATCTGCTGGATGAGCAAGTCCACGTTGTGGCGTCGCCAGTCCTCGATTTTCGTGAAGCCCGCGCCGTACGCGCGAAACGTCCGCTCATCGTGCAGTACCTGGCCGGGCACCTGGTAGGGGTAAAAATAATCGTCGAAATGAATGCCATCGACGTCATAATTCCGCACGATACCCACCACCACGTCGGTGATGTACTGGCGCACTTCGGGCAGGCCCATGTTGAACAATTTCATGCCATCGTAACTCAGCATCCACTCGGGCCGGCTACGGCTAATGTGGTCAGGCGCAATGCTGGTGGCCCCTTTAAACACCGCCCGGTTGAGGTTGAGCCAGGCGTGAAATTCCAGCCCCCGCCCGTGGGCTTCCTGAATCATAAACTCCAGCGGGTCGTAAAACGGCTCCGGCGCTCGTCCCTGCTGCCCGGTCAGCCACTCCGACCAGGGTTCGGTGCCCCTGGCGTAGTAGGCATCCGCCGCGTCGCGCACCTGCACAAAGACGGCGTTGAGACCCGTCGTCTGGTGGACGTCGAGGATGGCCCGGAAGTGTTGCTGCTGGGAAGCCGGATCGTAATCACCCCGGCGCGGCCAGTCGATGTTATCCACGGTAGCAATCCACACGCCCCGCAACTCGCGTTTGGGGGAAGGTTCAAAAACGCGCTGTTCGTGGGATTGGCAACCGAAATTGACCAACAAACTCAGGAAAAAAGGAATGAAAACGAAGGGCATGAAAATAGGGAACACGGGTCGCAAGTTAGCGAGATTTGGGGTTTGGGGGCAAATGCTCCCCGAATGACTCGTGCGCTACGAAATTTTCCCGGCCTGTTTGGTTTCGCCTTCCCGTTGACCGTCTCCACGGTGGCGATCTCCACGGCAGCGGTCGGAGCAATACTTGACTTCCTCCCAAATAGTCTGCCACTTTTTCCGCCACGAGAACGGTCTTCCGCAAACGGGGCAAATCTTCGTGGGGAGACTTGATTTTTTGCGCATTTTCATCGGATGCGTTGCTGTTTACAGGTCAGGTTTCGGGCTAAAAACGCTTTACTTTGCGAACCTCCTACCGCTGAACTAAATTCATGCAGACTTACGATTGCCTCGTCGTCGGGGCCGGACTGGCCGGACTCACCGCCGCGCGCGAACTGATCCGGGCTGGCAAAACCGTCAAACTCATCGAAGCCCGCGACCGGGTCGGGGGCCGGGTGTACACGCAACAGTTCGACGATTTTTACCTGGATCTCGGCGCGGCCTGGATTGGCCCGACCCAGGACAAACTATACGCCCTTTGCCGGGAGTTTGGCCTCGACACCTTCAAAACCTACGACGAAGGCAAAAGTACGCTGCTGATCAATAGCCGCGTAAAAAGGTACAACGGTTTGATTCCGCCGCTGCCGATTCCAGCGTTGCTGAGCCTCGACAGCGGAATTAAGAAATTTAACAAACTTGCCAAAACTATTTCCCGCGAAACGCCCTGGCTTTCCCCCGAAGCCGAACATTGGGATTCGATGACGCTGCACACCTGGATGGAGCGACAAATGCGTTTCGGCACCGCCCGGCGGCTGTTCCGCATTGCCGCCGAGGCGATCTGGGCCGCACCCCCCAATGAAATTTCCATGCTCCATGCGCTGTTTTACGCCCGTTCGGCGGGCGATTTGGAGATGCTGATGAACATCAAAGGCGGCGCGCAGGAGGAACGCATCGCGGGTGGGGCGCAAGGCGTGACCAACGCGCTCGCGGCCAGTTTGCCGCCCGAGGTGCTGCAACTCAGTGCGCCGATGAAGACCATTTTACAAACGGAAACCGGTGTGGGTGTTGTTGGTGTGAATTTTCACTTTTCAGGAAAACAGGTCATCGTCGCCTTGCCACCAACCCTGGCGGGCCGACTGGAGTACCGCCCGCTGTTGCCCGCCCAACGCGACCAACTCACGCAACGCGTACCGATGGGGCAAGTCTGGAAGTGCTACGCCGTGTACGACAAACCCTTTTGGCGGAAAAACGGCCTGAATGGTTTGCTGGCCACCGACGAGGGATTCGTTTCGGTGACGTTCGACAACTCGCCAAAAGATGGCTCGAAAGGCATTCTGATGGGTTTTGTGCTGGCCAACCAGGCCAGGCGATTCTCTGACTTAACCCCCGACGAACGGCAACAGTTGATTCTGAACGAATTTGCCCGTGCCTTCGGCGAAGAAGCCAAACGGCCTTTATTTTATCTCGACAAAAGTTGGGCTGAAGAGGAATTTTCGCGGGGTTGTTACGCCGGAGTCATGCCCACGGGTGCCTGGACTTCGCTCGGCAGAGCCTTGCGCGACCCCTGCGGACGCATCCACTGGGCGGGTACCGAAACCGCCGAAATCTGGAATGGCTACATGGAAGGTGCCGTGCGGTCGGGGGAGCGGGCGGCGGGGGAGGTACTCAACACGTTCGGCGAAAATAACCCGCAGTAGTAACCCTAAAGGTAGAGTTGAATCATTTTTTGCCAATCCATGACCTGGTGCGCCCGGCCTTCCCAGAAGTGCAACTGGTGAAAAACCTGCTTGGCTTGCAGGGCCTGACTCAATTGCAGGTTGCTCGACAAAAAAGGATCTTCCTGCCCGACCGTCAGCACCAGTTCCAGCCGACGCACGTCCGATAACAGCGGGGCTTCCTCCAGGTTGGGCAAATAATGATTGGGCGTGTGAAAATAGATCGTTTGGTCGTAGTAGCCCTCAAACAAATCGCGGAATTCAGCCACGGAAGCGGATAAATCGTAGCGTCCACTCAAGGCCACGACTTTGCTAAACCATTGGGGATGCCGCAGGGCAATATTGACGGCGTGAAAGGCCCCAAAACTACACCCGTGGGCAATCATAAATGGCTGCGAATTTTTCTGACGCGTCAACGGAAGCACCTCCCGGAGAATGTACTCCTCGTAGCGAATATGCCGACTCAGACGCTCCTGGGGCGGAATGCGGCGGCAGTACAGGCTTTCGGCGTCGATGCTATCGACGCAAAAAAGTTGCAACCAACCATTTTCTAACTTCTCGGCCAGCGCCCCGACCAATCCCCAATTTTCGTAATCGTAAAACCGGCCCCGCCGGGTCGGAAACACCAGCACGCGGGCACCCGCGTGGCCGAAGATGAGCAACTCCATGTCCCGTTGCAAACTGGGACTAAACCAACCATGGTGTTCGCGGTGCATAACCAAGCGGGGTTAATGACACTACAAAATTGCGAATTTCTCTGAGGAACTGGATTACCGAACTGTGAAGTGTTTGTTAAGAAGCACATTGGTCAGCCGCGCCGGTTTAGCTTCTCAGCCCGGCGAGTTGTTCTTGTAAAACCCGTTGCCACAGCGCGTAACCCGAGCGGCTCAAGTGCAGGCCATCCGCCTCGTACAACTCGCGACGGGGGTAGCCCGTACCGTTGAGCATGGGCGTTGCCAGGTCAATGTACTGAAAATGAGGAATGCGGCGAATCTCCCTGGCAATGAGGCTATTCGCAAACCGGATCCGATCATTGATTGCCCAACGCGCCGGGCTGGGTTTGATGGACAAATACGCCAACGGAACGTCCGGCAAATACCGTTGCATCTTCCCGGCCAACGCACAAAAAAACAGGTAAACTTCCTCCGGGTGGCGGTTATCGCCCAAGTCGTTGTCGCCCGCGTAGCACACCAGAAACCGGGGCTGAGCGGGCAGCACGATTCGTTCAAAAAACCAGACGCAGGCCGCCAGCGTGGCCCCGCCAAAACCCAGATTGAGGGGTTGCGCCTGGGGAAAATCCTGCGCCAGATTCGTCCAGAGCCGAATCGACGAACTGCCATAAAACACGGTGCCCTGGTTGGGTTGCGCCCGCACTTTTTGTTCGAGTTGCTGTACTTCTTCTTCGTACCAGAACATACGCGACGAAACGGAGATGAAGGCAAGATAACTTTATTTTCAAACTAGAAGTAAATCGGACATCCAGGCCCCAGGGTGACTTGTCTTTTCCACCAAATTCTCTCTGATTGGCTTTGAAGCCAATATTATATAATTGTTAACCCGGTGGATAACACGAGTTGCCCCGATACTTTTGCCTAAATCAACCCTTTCTCTTGGCAGTTATGAAACAGAAAAATTGGCTGTTATCCCTCAGCATTTGTTCGTTCGTGATGGCGTCTTGTACCGATCACGACCTTCCACCGGTTCAGGAAAAACCGGCTACGTTCAAAGAAGTCTCCGCCGTGGATTTGGGCGGGGAGTCGGCTTCGGAGATTTCCGCCTACGATCCCATCAGCCAACGCCTGTTTGTGGTCAATAATGAATCGGCGGCGAAAGTCGATGTTTTTTCCCTGACCGTATTTCCAGTCGTGGTCAAGTTGTTGCCCATCGAGTTGTCCAGTCTCGGCGGGGTAGCCAACAGCGTGGCGGTCCACAACGGCGTACTGGCCATTGCGCTGGAAGCCACCATCAAGCAAAACAATGGCAGCGTCATTGTGGTGAATACCAGCACACTCGCCCAGATCAAACAGATCACAGTGGGGGCTTTACCCGATATGGTTACCTTTAGCCCGGATGGCAAATACATCGTAACGGCCAACGAAGGGGAACCCAGCGTCGACTACACCAATGACCCCGTGGGCACGGTTTCCATTATCGACGTGCAGTCTAATTACAGCGTAAAAACCCTTGATTTTTCGCCGTTCGAGGGCAGCAAAACCCAGTTGGCGACGGGTGGATTTCGGGTGTACGGGCTTAATGCCACGGTGGCTAAAGATGTAGAACCCGAGTACGTGGCCATTTCCGCCGATTCGAAAAAAGCCTGGGCACTTTGCAGGAAAACAACGGGATTGCCGAAATCGACCTGGTTGCGGGTGCCATTCTGCGCATCCTGCCGCTCGGTACGAAGGATCTTAGCCTGCCTGGCAATGCCATCGATCCGACCAACACGGGCAATACCATCAGCTTATCGACCTGGCCCGTGAAATCCTTTTACCTGCCCGATGCCATTTCGTACTTCGCCGTGAATGGAGTTGGGTATCTGATCACCGCCGACGAAGGCGATACCCGGGCGTACTCGGGCTTCAACGAAGAAGGGCGAATCGCCAACCTAAACCTGGACCCCACGGTTTTCCCAAATGCGGCTACGCTGAAGCAGAACACGAATCTTGGCCGTTTAATAGTTACCAAAAGCATCGGCGATACGGATAACGACGGCGACTTTGATGCGCTCTACGCCATTGGCGGGCGTGGCTTTAGTATTTTTAGCGCGTCGAGTGGGCAACGAATTTATGAAACCGGCAAAAGTTTGGAGGAAGAAGTCATCAAGGCGGGCAAATACGACGATGGGCGTTCGGACGATAAAGGCATCGAAGCGGAGGGCGTAACGGTGGGCATGGTCAACGGTAAACCCATCGCGTTCATCGCCCTTGAACGGGCGGATGCGGTTGCGATTTATGACGTGAGCAATCCGGCCGCGCCCCAGTTTCTGCAAATCGTACCTACCGGTGATGCACCCGAGGGCATTTTGTTTGTTTCGCCGAAGGACAGCCCCAACGGTCGGAGTTTGCTCATCGTGAGTTGTGAAGGTGATGGCACGGTGAAATTTTACCAGCCGGAGAAGTTGTAACTGATGTTACGTAAAATTTAATTTTAAACTTGTAGGGGCAACCGCAAGCGGTACGCCGCCCGGGGTTGCCCCTACAAGTTTAAAAAAAAGACCACCTCAGCAATGAAGTGGCCTTTTTTACGATTAAATTGATGGAGGGATTGATAAGCAGTTTGGTACTCAATTTCCTTTTATTCTTCCGTATCGGTATTTTCACCGTTGAGGGCTTCGGCCAAATCCATCAATTCCTGGTAGAGGCCCACCAAATCATCGGTCGATAATTCGTCCAACTGCACTTCGCTGCCGTCGCTGTAACCCAGCGTCAGGTCATCGTCGTCCGTGACCTTCATCGAAACGATGTCCGCATCGAGTTCGGTCAGATCGACGGGCATATAACGAAGGTCAAATTCGGAGGCATCCGCCTCATCGCCCAGTTCGGTGATGACCTGGGTAATGGCGTTTTTCACGGTAGTCCGAAAATCGTCCAGTTGGGTGACGAACGAATCGGCAGCAGGCAGTGCGGTAACATCGATGGTTGGCATAAGTCGTAAGATTGAATGAAACGTTATTGATAAAAAGACCTTTATTCGTTCGGACGAAGGTGGCCGAAAGACCTGAATAGTAGGCCACCGGGTTTGTTAAGTTTTTGCCAAGTTTTATCTTTCACCAACTAACGTTCTTCACGCAGTCATTCGCTTTAGGCCTGAACCTGTTTAATCAACGATGAAAAACTACTTCAGAATTAGCCCGCCAATGCGCTTTTGCGCAGTACTGATTTTGATGGGTACGGTGCTGAGTACCAGCCATGCTCAGAATCTCAAACCAGAATTTGGCAAAGCAGAATACATTGAACTCCTTAAAATTGCCGCGCAGTTTGGCGATAGTGCGTTTGTAAGCACCTTTCCCGCGCCCCAGGAATTCAAATTAGTGGTAGTGGAACTGAACAGTTGATTTTTATCTTTGTTTTTCAAAATTAATCATCGTATGATTGTCGAAACTCGTACCTGCTGTTGTTGTAAAAGCAGCAATATTGTCCGTAACGGTAAAAACTCTTCTGGTCATCAACGCTACAAGTGTAAAGATTGTGGCGTAACCCGTGTTTTAGATCCCATTCAGCCCAGCCGTAAACTCGATTCCGAAGAGGTTGCTCAGACCTACAAAGAACGTAATAGTTTTCGTTCGACGGCAAGAATCTTCAAAGTTAGCCATACGACGGTGCAACGGTGGTTAAAAAAAAGTCCGGGCCTTAGCGAATTTTAAAGCAACCATTTTGCCTGAGTCCGGACAATCTATTTTAGAGACTGATGAAGTATTTACCTTTATTCGCTTAAAAAACAACCAGATAAGAATATGGATTGCTCAGTGTCGCCAAACGAAACAAATCATTTTATTCTTCATTGGGGATGCGGGGCGGCCCGTGCCGATCAATGCAATCGTGTAAACGCCTTTGGCGAAAATTACCCTATGCGTATTTGAGATGTAAGAGTTTTAGTGATTTTTGGAAATCATATAATTGTATCCCTACGGAAACTCACAAAAAAGTAGGTAAAGAAACCGGAGAAACCGCCCATGTCGAACGATTAAATAATACGATTCGACAGAGATTCAGTCGGTTGGTTCGCAAAAGCCTTTCTTTTTCAAAAAAAGAATATATGCTTAACCTTCATTTTAAACTTTGGGCGTACTACT
>JAJAZB010000197.1 GCA_026785975.1 Cytophagaceae bacterium
GATTGGAACCATGCCCCGGCCGGGCAACCGAAAGCGGACGCCGCGCGGGGTTGCCCCTACGAGTCGTTTAAACACTTTTCTTTCACCCTTTCGATTAAATGTACCCTTGATTTCAGCGTATTTATTCGATCTCGACGGCGTACTGGTCGATACCGCCGAGTACCATTTCAAAGCCTGGCGACGACTCGCCAACGAGTTAGGTTTCGATTTCACCGAACACCAAAATGAGCAACTCAAAGGCATTAGTCGCATGGAATCGCTGGAACGGATTCTGACCTGGGGGAACGTGACGCTGACCGATGCGGGGAAGTTGGATTGGGCGACCCGAAAAAACGGCTGGTACCTGGAGTACGTCAGTCGGATGAAGCCCGCCGATGTCTTGCCCGGCGTGCGTGAGTTTTTGGATGCCTGCCGCGCAAAAGGTATTAAAATCGCGTTGGGTTCGGCCAGCAAAAACGCCCGCCTCATCCTCAAAAACACGGACCTGCTCCGGTACTTCGACGCCGTGATCGACGGCAACAAAACCACCCGCAGCAAACCCGACCCGGAAGTTTTTCTACTTGGTGCGCAGGAATTAGGCGTACCGCCCGCTGAATGTTTAGTTTTTGAAGACGCCGTGGCGGGTATCGAAGCCGCCCACCGGGGCGGAATGAAAGCCGTGGGCGTTGGGGCGCCGGAGGTGTTGATGGAGGCAGATTTGATTATTTCAGGATTCAAAGATGAACATTTAGCCAAACTACATTCGCTGTAAAACTGGTTAAAATGGTCTGTTTACATTTTAACTTTCCCATGAAAAACTACCTCAAGCCCGACGAATGGTGCATCGTCGAAGACGGCTTTCACGCCGAATACAACGAAATCACGGAGTCGGTGATGAGCCTCGGCAATGGCCGGATGGGTCAGCGGGGCAATTTTGAAGAAACGTTTTCCGGGAAATCACTTTCGGGCAACTACGTCGCGGGCGTATACTACCCCGACAAAACCCGTGTGGGTTGGTGGAAAAATGGGTACCCCGAGTACTTTGCCAAAGTGCTTAACGCCGCCAACTGGATCGGTATCATCGTCGAAGTGGATTACGAAACGCTCGATTTGAATACCTGCGAAGTCTGGGATTTTAGCCGGGTGCTCAATATGCGTGAAGGCTACCTGGAACGTAGTTTCTCGGCCCGCCTAAAATCCGGTAAAGAAGTCAAAGTGAGTGCCAAACGCTTCTGCTCCATCGTCAACGATGAGGCGGGGGCGATTCAATACTCAGTCACCCCCCTCAATTTCGACGCCAAACTCACCCTGACTCCGTTTGTCGATGGGGACGTTCGCAACCGAGACGCCAACTACGACGAAAAGTTTTGGGACGAAGTCCACAAGGAAACGGGCTACGGCGAGGCCTACATCGAACTCCGCACCAAGAAAACGGGCTTTCACGTGTTGACCGGCATGAAATTCGAGTTATTCCGCGATGGGCAGCGCATTGATTTCCAATCGCTTCCGGTGAAACTCGAAAAGTACGTGGCCAATAAAGTTTCGCTCGATGCCCGGCAGGGCGAGGAAATTACGCTGGTCAAGTACGCCTGCAATCTTTCCTCGCTCAATCATCCGAGCGACGGACTGGTATTTCGGGCCAAAAAATACCTGTCGCGCCTGGCCGACAAAGGTTTTGAACAGATGGCCCGCGAGCAGGCCCAGGCCTGGGCCGACAAGTGGAAGTTTATGGATATCACCATCGAAGGTGATACTGCCGCGCAGCAGGGCATTCGGTTCAATTTATTTCAACTTTTTCAAACCTACACCGGCCAGGACGAGCGCCTCAACATTGGGCCGAAGGGCTTCACGGGTGAAAAATACGGCGGCTCCACCTACTGGGACACCGAGGCGTACTGCATTCCCTTTTACCTGGCCACCGCCGACCCAAAAGTGGCGCGTAACCTGTTGATTTACCGTTACAAACACTTGCCGAAAGCAATTGAAAATGCCGGAAAATTAGGCTTCAAAGCGGGTGCCGCGCTCTACCCGATGGTCACGATGAATGGCGAGGAGTGCCACAACGAATGGGAGATTACCTTCGAGGAAATCCACCGCAACGGGGCCATTGCTTACGCCATTTTCGACTACGTTCGCTACACCAACGACGAGCAGTACCTCGTCGATTTCGGGCTGGAAGTACTCATCGGCATCGCCCGGTTCTGGTCGCAGCGCGTCAATTGGTCGGGCGAAAAGCAGAAGTACGTCATGCTCGGAGTGACTGGCCCCAACGAGTACGAAAACAACGTCAACAACAACTGGTACACCAACCTCATGGCCTGCTGGTGCCTGGAGTACGCGATGCAGGTCGCCGGGCGGGTCAAGGCGCTAAACCCGGAAAAGTACCGAGTTTTGTGCGACCGGATTCATTTTCGCGAACAAAAAGAATTTGCCACCGCGAAGGACATCGTCGCCAAAATGCACTTCCCCGAAAACGAAGAATTGGGCGTTTTTCTGCAACAGGACGGCTACCTCGACAAGGAACAGCTCACCGTGAACGACCTGAACCCCGGCGACCGCCCCATCAACCAGAAATGGTCGTGGGACCGGATTTTACGGTCTTGTTTTATTAAACAGGCCGACGTGTTGCAGGGAATGTACGTTTTTGAAGACCGGTACGACGAGGCCACGCTTCGCCGAAATTACGATTTTTACGAGCCGCGCACGGTGCATGAATCCTCGCTTTCGCCCTGCGTCCACGCCATTCTGGCGGCCCGGTTGGGCTTGAAAGACAAAGCCTACGAATTTTACCTCCGCACCAGCCGCCTCGACCTCGACGATTACAACAACGACACCGAAGACGGCTGCCACATCACTTCGATGGCGGGCACCTGGATGGCGGTCGTTAAGGGGTTTGGGGGGATGCGGGTGGCGGAGGGCAGCGTGCACTTTGCCCCGTTTTGCCCCGAGCAGTGGCGTTCGTTTGCCTTTAAGATTCGTTTCCGGGGGAATTTGCTGAACGTGAAGGCCACGCAATCGGAGGTGATGATCGAGAATTTATCGGCGCAGCCGGTCTCGATTTTTGTCTATAATCAGGCCGTGACTTTGGCGGGAAATGCGGCGAAGGTTATTTTGGTGAGTTGATGGTA
>JAJAZB010000198.1 GCA_026785975.1 Cytophagaceae bacterium
AGGCAATGGAGAAATCTGGGACATCCATCATTCAGTAAAAAAATCAGGCCCTGAACCGTGACCAATACGTTAGGTTTGAGGTTTGAAGGATTTGTTTGGGTTTCGTTTCTACTGTTTTTTGTCATCCCGACGTTAGGAGGGTCCTTGTATTTCGTTCGCCCCCCAGCAAGGTCCCTCCTAACGTCGGGATGACAAAAAAGGGTAAAAATGAAACCCCCTCAAACCTTTTTAAGCTCGCGAGAGAATCTGCGAACGGTGGGCGTCGAGTTTTAGGAAAATGAACAACAAAATCGAAAATGACCACAGCGACGAACCCCCGTAGCTGAAAAACGGCAACGGAATCCCGATGACGGGCATCAACCCAATGGTCATGCCCAGATTGACCATGAAGTGAAAAAACAAAATCGACGCCACGCCGTAGCCGTACACGCGAGCAAAGCGACTCCGCTGTTTCTCAGCGAGATACACCAACCTCAGCATGAGACCCAGCAATAAGCCCACCACGAGGATACTACCAAAAAAACCGTGTTCTTCGCCCACGGTGCAGAAAATGAAGTCGGTACTTTGCTCGGGTACAAAGTCAAATTTGGTTTGCGTACCCTGCAAATAGCCCTTGCCAAAAACCCCGCCCGAACCAATGGCGATTTTGGACTGAATGACGTTCCAACCCGCCCCCCGGTAGTCGGCTTCGGGATCGAAAAGAACCTTAATCCGGCTCTGCTGGTGCGGTTGCAGCAAGTTGTTGAAAACGAAACTGGTGCCCAGCACAACGCCCGTCATCGCCAGCCCGAGGCCACCAATGAGCAGGTAATTGCGCGTGTGCTGCGCGTAGCGGGGCAAATTGAGGCCGATCAGCACCCCCAACGCCGCAATGCCGATAAAGATGTAAAGCGGCGGTACGCTCAGGGCCAGTACGAAAAGTACGGCGGTGATCACCACGATGAGCGGGTAAATGCCGGGCAAGCCTTCGCGGTAAAGCAGAATCAGAAAGGCCGCGAAAACGAGCGTCGAACCGGTTTCGTTGGAAGCCAGAATGAGCAGTGCCGGTACGCCCACAATCAGACCGACGTTGAGTTGGTCTTTAAATTTGCTCAGGTTTACCCCCGGCGAACTCAAGTACCGGGCCAGTGCCAGGGTCGTGCCCATTTTGGCGAATTCGGCGGGTTGGAGCGAAAAAGCTCCAATCTTAAACCAGGAGTGCGAGCCTTTAATATCCGTACCCAAAAACAGCACCGCCCCCAGCAGCAGCAGCACGAAGCCATAAATAAAAAAGGCGAACGTATCGTAAAACCGGTAATCGATCACCAGAATGGCAATGATGAGCAGTACGGTGGTACCGATCCAGATGAGTTGTTTCCCCGAACTGTTGCCAAAATCAAAAATACTCGGGTGCGTTTCGGGGTTGTACACGGCCGCGTACACGTTGAGCCAGCCAAAAAACACGCAGGCCGAAAACAAAATGACGGTCGTCCAGTCGATGCGTTGGGTAACTTGGTCGTGGCGGGGGGGCATGGTGTTTAGTGAGTTATAAATTTTTGATTCTTAAAAAAAAGCACCGGGAACTACTGACGAGTGTCGGATGAAGACGAACGGGTTCCGGTTTTTTCGGCAATCAACGGCTTAACGGTCGTCGGTTTGGGCGGAGCCGGGGCCTTCCGGGTCGAATCTTTGCCAGGTTTAACCACCGGCGGCAGCGGCTTCGGAATGTTTTTGATGTAATCCGTTTCCATCACCAATTTCTCGTAGGCTTTGCGGCTCGGGGCAATGATGCGCTTGAGGTATTTCTCGATCACAAACGTCGCAATGGGCGCGGCGGCCCGCCCACCGAATCCGGCGTTGTCGACGATGCAGGCAACGGCGATTTTGGGATTGTCGCGCGGGGCGAAGCAAATAAAAATGGAGTTGTCCTCGCCGCGTTTGTTTTGCGAGGTGCCGGTTTTGCCACAAACCACGATATCCGGAATCCGGGCGCGCCCCGCCACCGTACCACGATCCACCGCCCCCTGCATCCCTTCCACGATTGGGTCGAAGTGCCGCCGGTCGATGCCCACCTCGTGCTTTTTCTGAAATTCGGGCAAGGGTTGGCCGGTGGGCGAGCCAATGCCCCGCACCACGTGGGGCGTGATGTACCACCCCCGGTTGGCGATGGTGGCCGCCAGGTTGGCGATTTTGATCGGGCTGATGAGCAACTCGCCCTCGCCGATGCTCAGGGAGTAGATGTTGGAAAATTTCCAGGTGTTTTCACCCCCGTAGACTTTGTTGTAGTACGTCACGTCGGGCAATTTGCCCTTGGCCTCGTAGGGCAAATCGACGCCCAGTTTCTGCCCGATGCCAAATTTGGCGACGTACTCGACCCATTTTTTGAGGCCCACGGCGGCATTTTTGAAGGGGGTCGGCTGATTGTTTTCGTTGAGAAATTTGCGAAAAACAAAGTAGAAATACGGATTGCACGAATTCTGAATGGCCCCGTGTACCCCGCTGAATACGGGGTGATTGTGGCATTTCATGGGCGCACCGCCGTGGCTGTAGTACGTGCCCGGGTTGATGACGCCCTCCTGCAACGCCACCAACGCCTGAATCAGTTTGAAGGTCGATCCCGGCCGGTAGAAGCCCTGCAAGGCGCGGTTGATGAGGGGCTTGAGCGGGTCCATGGCCAAGCGACCGTAGTTTTTTGAATACTCGCGCCCCGAGAGCAATTTGGGGTCGTAGCTGGGGGCGGAAACAATGGCCAGAATTTCGCCCGTACTGGGTTCAATGGCGACCAAACTGCCCGATTTGTGCTGAAACAGGCTGTCGGCGTACTGCTGAATTTCCAAATCGATGGAGGTGTACAGCGCTTTCCCGGCGATGGGCGCAATGTCTTTTTCACCGTTGCGCCAGGACCCTTTCACGACGCCTTTCACGTCTTTCAAAATGTACTTCAGGCCCCGCTGTCCGCGCACGATATCCTCGTACTGCTTTTCCAGGCCGCTTTTACCGATGTAATCCCCCTGGCGGTAGTAGGTTTCTCCTAATTCTTCCTGCGCCTCCAATTGCTTCGGGCTAATTTCGGCCACGTACCCCAACGTATTGGCCATCGACGTCGAGGTGTACGTGCGGAAGGCGTTGGTTTCAAAGGTAAAGCCCGGAAAATCAACCATGGAATCCTGAATGCGGGCAAAATCCTCGACCGACAACTGGCGCAGAAACAGCGAAGGCTTTACTTTTGAATACGCCCGCGCAGCATTGGAAAGACTGTCGAATTGGTGTCGGCTAATCCCCAGCAGTTCGCAAAAGCGCAAGGTATCGGCGACGCGAGCCTTTTTTGGGGTCATGTACAGGTCGTATACCGGGGTGTTGTACACGATGAGTTGGCCGTTGCGGTCGTACATCTGGCCCCGGTAGGGAATCTGGACTACTTCCTCGATGGCATTGTTGGCCGCCGCCGATTCGTAGCCTTCATCGATGACTTGCAGGTAGAATAGTTTGATGAGGAAAATCAGGGCGGTCAGAACGAACAGCCCTTGAATAATGTATTTTCGGTTATCTTCCATGAAGCCAAATCCACGAAACTGCGCAGTTTTCGGGGCGCTTAGTGGGTTTTTCTACTACAAAATTTGGGCTTTTTTCGCGGCGGAACAAGGGGTTTGCGGGAAGAAAAACGATTTTGGGGAAAAGAATTTTTTCGGTAAAAAATCGCGCTTTTGTCAGGGCGCAAACCCCGGCAGGGTTCCCGTTGGGTGAATACCCGCCGCCCAAACGCTGTCGGCGGCTTCGCTGAGGGTATCGAGGCGGCGCACGTCGGCGACTGAGCCGCCCGTAAAAAACTGCGTAATCGCCCGGGCATTTTGCCGGGTTTCGAGGATGAGCGGATGGATGGGCGCATCGAGCGCGGCCTTGAGTTCGGCCACGGTGTCTTTCATTAAAAAATGCGGGGGTACGGCGAAAAACGTCGGTTGCGCCGCCTCGCTGTTCCCGTCGCCCCGCAGTGCCAGCACCGGAAGCAAGGTGTACGTACCGGCACAGGCCAAACGCGTGTGGTACTTTTTGGTTTCGGCAAATTCGTCGTCGTTTTCACCGAATACTAACGCCACCCGCTGACGGTCGGTACGCGCGGCCACGTTGGCTTGGATGCGGGCGTCGAGGTCCTGGAGCAGGGCCTCGTAACGGGTCGTATTTTTGCCTTCCCGAATGCGCTCGCGGAGCGAGGTCCGGATGAAATACGTGAGTGCGTCGGTGACGGTAAAGCCGATTTGCGCCATTTGTTTGAAAATCAACGACACCGGCGACATCCCCGGCAACGTGTTGGGATCGTGGAGCAACACCCGCCCGTCGGGCGTGACGAAGCCGTCGATGCGGGTACAGGCGCCGAATTTCAGCGCGCCAAAGACCTCACGGGCTAATTTCTGCACCAGTTGATTGGTCTCCAGGCTGGTATCGATGGGAATGTTCTTGCGGGTGGTGCTGGTTTTGTACTTGGTTTTGAAGTCAAACACCATGATTTCCTCGTCCTTCACCACTTCGGTGGGTGGCAGCGCGACGGGCGTTCCATCAAAATCCTGAATGACTCCACAGCTAAATTCCTGACCGTTGACAAACGCCTCAAACAGCACCGCATCCTCCCGGTTGACCGAGGTGAGCAGGGCCGGGGTTTGACTCTTGGCAAAATGCGCGTCGAGGCGTTCGCGGAGCATCTGCGGGTGATGAACTGTTTCCCCGTTAAAGACCAACGGAAACGCGATGCCCTCGTCAAAATTGGCCAGTTTTTGCAGCCGGTCGTGCTTCTGTTCTTCCGAAACGTTCGCCCAATCCTCGTATCGGATTTCGTCCTGAAACAAGCACTGCTGGATGGCCCTTTCGAAGGCGGCGAGGTCATCGGTTTTAATGAACGACACACCGATGGACGAACCCTGGTGAGGGGCTTTGGCGACGAAAGGCAGCCCTAAATTAGTTTTCAACTGGTCAAAAAGCACCTGGTGATCGGTGCTGTCCCATTGATCTTTGGTGAGTACGGCCGTCTTTTTGTCCAGCCCAACCGTGGCGCGGATCAATTCGTTCTGGGCGATTTTATCAATGCCAATGCCCGAACCCATCAGGCCGGAACCGTAGTACGGTACCCCGTACCACTCCAAAAGTCCCTGAATGGCCCCGTCTTCCAGGCCCGGCCCGTGGACGATCAGGAAGGCAAAATCAAAATGTTGCCGAAATTCCGGCGGCGAAATCCGGTGTCCGACCTGCCGGATCATCACGTCCAGTTGTTCTTCGGGTAGTTCGCCCAACGATTCGTCGTATACGGTAAAACCACCCGGTGTGCCGGTACCGGCGGGCGGGTAAAAATCCCGGATGCTTTCGGCGTGCATCAATTCGGGGTGGAGCACGATGAAATTGCCCCGTCCGTCGAGAAAGATGGGGATAGGTTCAAAGAGGGAACGGTCGAGTTGCGCAAAGACGGTCTGACCGCCGAGGAAGGAGATTTCACGTTCGCGGGCGGGACCGCCGAAAAAAATGCCGATTTTCATGGATAAGGCTGGATTGGCCCGCAAGATAAGAAAACAGGCGTAGAGTACCCGGTGGGGCGGTGGGTATTCAAAGCAACCCGTTTTTGTCATGACACCGGCCATCTGGATCTTATTTTTTTATCATATTTTGTCATCCCGACGTAGGAGGGACCTTGTATTCGCCACCCCGCAAGGTCCCGCGCGGCGTCCACCTCGTTCGTCAGGATGACAAAAAAAACGGCCTTCCAAGCGGAAGGCCGTTTTTGCGTGTTTCGGGGAAATTCAACTTAAAAGGTGTTTTTCTTACCCGGCCGAAATAGTGCGTGAGGAGTTGGTCGTGATGGTGAGGTCTTTGACCTGCGTGTCTGTTCCATCCGTGACTTCCACTTTGTACGCGCCATCGGGCAATTCGGTCAGGTCAAAGCGTACTTGTTTCTTCAGTTCGTTTTTGCCAACTCGTTGAGATGCCAACTCGTTGCCTTTGGCATCTAAAAAGCGAATAACCAGCGCAGATTTAGATGTCTTTTCCACGGCCACGTTCAATTTCATATTGCCTGATTGGGGAATGAAGGCGACTTCAAAAGCGGCTTTCCCGGCGGGGTCGGTTTTAAAAGCGGTCGGTTGATTGGCAAAGCTTACGGACGAAGTCGTTAGGGCGAAAGCCAGCAAAAGGGATGCGAATTGCGTTTTCATGGTATTTGTGTTTGAAAGTTTGATTGAGTCTCAGACCGGTTCCGGCTGATTGACGATTCAAAGCAACACCCCCGCCGGTTAGGAAAAAAGCGCAATCGACCGGCAGGCCGACAACACCGACCGGGGGCCTGTTTAACCCGATGAAACTATTTAGAGTCAGCGAGTCAAGGTTGGGTTTGACGCAAAAACGGAGACCCTGAATGGGTCTCCGTTTTTTTGTTTTCAAAAAAAGAATGATTCGTTGAGACAGGCTTTAGACGTATCGTAAACCCACCAGCAGGCAGCGACTCAATAAACTTGCGTAAGCAAAAGTGGCCGGAATCAGGACACGCTCAACGTTCGTCCAGAACCACATTCACGGCCTCGACCCGTAGGATTTCGGGTACGGCGCGTCGGATGGCATCTTCAATGCCGCCCTTAAACGTCATCGCCGACATACTGCACGTGCCGCAGGCCCCGATGAGTTCGAGCCGGGCCACGTGGTCGGCAGTAATTTCAAGAACCTGCACGTTGCCGCCGTCGGCCTCCAAATAAGGTCGGATGCTGTTGAGGGCAGCTTCGACGCGGGTTCTCAGATCAGTAGCTTCCATTTTTCTTTTGTTTGAGGTTTTAGGTTTGAAGTTTGAGGGTTTGACAAGGTTTGAGTTGTTCACCTTCAAACTCTCAAACTTCAAACCGTTATTTCAACCTTCTTGGTTTGTTCCCGCGTGGCGTTGCGGATTGCCACTTGTTGGGCCAGGGCTTCGGCGGTTTGGCGGAAGGCCTCCGCCGCGAGTGGGTTGGTACCCAATACGGCTGGCTTCCCCTCGTCGCCCGCCTCGCGGATGCTTTGCACGAGCGGAATCTGGCCGAGGAAAGGTACGTCGTACTTGTCGGCGAGGGCTTTGCCACCGCCTTTACCAAAAATAAAATACTGATGATCAGGCAATTCGGCGGGTGTAAAGTACGCCATGTTTTCGACCACACCTAATATCGGCACGTTGATCTGCGGTTGCCGAAACATCTGTAAACCTTTGGTGGCATCGGCGATGGCCACTTTCTGCGGGGTGGTTACGATCACGGCCCCCGTCACGGGCACGCTTTGCACGAGCGTGAGGTGAATATCGGAGGTGCCCGGCGGCAGGTCGATGAGCAGATAGTCGAGTTCGCCCCAGGCCGTATCGCCCAGAAATTGCTTGAGTGCCTGGCTGGCCATCGGGCCGCGCCACACCACGGCGCTGTCGGCGGGGGTCAGAAAACCAATGGAAATCAGCTTAATCCCAAACTGCTGAATGGGCGTAATCATGTTTTTTCCATCGACTACCGTCACCTGCGGTTGCATATCTTCGGCACCAAACATGAGGGGCATCGAGGGGCCGTAAATATCGGCGTCGAGAATGCCCACTTTGGCTCCGGCCCGGTGCAGGGCCACGGCGAGGTTGGCCGTGACGGTCGATTTTCCGACCCCGCCCTTGCCCGAGGCAATGGCGATGATGTTGCGTACCTGCGGCAGTAAGGTCGTATTGCCGAAACGAGTCGACGTCACGTCGGCGGTAAGGTTGACGGTTACTTTCAGGTTGGCATCGACCAGGGTGTGAATGGCCGTTTCGCAGCGTTGACGAATCAATTCTTTGAGCGGACAGGCGGGTGTGGTCAGCACGACGGTAAAACGTACTTCGCCAATACCCAGCACAATGTCGCGCACCATGCCCAACGACACCAGGTCGCGCTTCAAATCCGGCTCTTCCACGGTGCTGAGCGCCCGGATAATATCTTCTTTACTAATGCGTAATTCGCCCATTGCAGCTTGGGGTAGGGCGGTTGATTAAACCCGCCTCGTCTTGGTTGTTGACAAAGAAGACGGTTTAGCAAACCGTCCTACAATCCAACCGCAAAGATACGTAGGAAGTTTCAGAGTGGGGACGAACAAAAAATCCAACTCCGAGGAGTTGGATTTTTAAGCGTGAATGACGCTAAACCACTTACTGCTTGCGCACCACGAACGTCGCATTCGGCTTATCCGATGGCGTGGTGCCGGGGTAAGGCTGTACGCTTTTCAGCAACACCGTAAACGAACGATTGCCCACCGTAACGCTGGTCGAATCGGTGCGCTCTTTGCCAGTTGGAGCTACTTTCAGCGCGACAACCGGGGAGGTTTGCCCGTTGAATTCGAGCGTGAAACGAGTTACGGCTTCGCCCATCCAGACGCATTGCACGTTGGCCGGGCAGCGACTGTCTTCGATGGCATTGAGTTTGAAAATTAAAACCGCGTCCGTGGGTTTTTCGGACGATTCAGCGCTTGAAAGCGGGAGCGACTTCGATTCATTGACCGAGAGTGTAAACGCTTTACCAAAACCGGATGTGGGCGGTACCGTTTCGCGGGTGCATTGCGACAACAGCCCGATTGCCAACAGGGAAAGAAGGAAACGTTTCATGGTTTGATTGATAAACTTGTTTTTGTGCGGACTAAAAAATGCCCGCGTCGTTGCGGTTTTTATCAGAGACACCATTCGGTTGCAAAGCGTTGAAACGCCGCCTAACTTTTTTTCAACCGAGCCTCAATCTGGGCTATTTCCTCGCGTACATCCATCTGATTAGCAAGAGTTTCCAACTGGGTTTTTAATTTCTCCAAAAACACCTGATGTGCCGTCGAAGTTTCATCAAAGGGCCGGTGAGCCAGTGCCCGCCGAACGCCCGCCCATTCCTGCACGAACGTACTGAGTTCCGGCGAAAAACAGGCTTCGGCAAATTTCCCGAAAATGTACTGCTCCGCGACCTCGTTGGGATGCACCAAATCGGGGCCGTAAAACCGGTAATCGCGCAGATCGTCCAGCAGTAGTTCGTAGGCGGGAAAATAATACACGTCGGGGAAATCGGTCGTGAGGTAGTGGCAGGCGGCCCGCAGCACCGATTTGCTCACGGCGTTGTCGGGCATCCCGTCGCGGGCGTGGCGCACGGGACTGACGGTGAGGACAATTGAGAGTTGAGAATTGAAAGTTGAAAATTGAGAGTTGAGTATTCCAAACGCCTTGCACACATCTTTCACGCTTAGCAAATCGCGCTCAAATTTGGTGGCAGGTTGTTTGTGGTTGTTGGCCACGTAAGCGGGTGGTTCGTTGAGGCGGTACGCCCAGGCCGACCCCAACGTGAGCAGGAGCACGTCGGCCTGTTGGAGGTCGTCGTGGAGTTGGGTTAATTTTTGCTGAAAGTTAGCCAACAACTCTTCTTTCGTTGTTCCCCAAACGCTCGAATGGGCCTCGTAGCTGAACCAACGCCCGTCGCGTTGTAGAAAAAGCCGTTCGTCGGGTAAACCATTGACAATCGCTTTCATTAATAAATCGAAGAGCGCTAAGGGCTGGAAAATCGTGCCGAATGGGTTGATGCTGGTACGCAGTTTGTTCGCTTTCAGGTGATTACCCATCGTGTCCGCAAAACAGGAACCCATCGCTACGACCCGACTACCGGGTTTTAGCCGGAAATCAGGGGATGAAATCGGAAATTCAGTGCGAAAAGTAGGGGAACTCATAGGCAGAAAATCAACGGGTTGGGGCAAATTTGCCGAAACTCCGGCGGTTCGCCTAACGGACTACTTTACTTCGTTTGGTACCCAGTTGGGAAGTAAATATACTTTTTAAAGTTTCCTCAAATTAAAATGGAGTGACTTCCCATTTTTGTAAACAGGAGTTTTATTTTTTCTTTTTCCCACCATCAAAATTCATTAAACCACACGCATGAGTGAAGCATCATCGTCGGACGCCGACGCTTCGGCTCCAAAGTTGGGGGCCGAAAAACTGCGGCTTAAAGCCCGATCTGACAATAAAGGCTGGAAAAAATGGGGGCCTTATCTGGCTGAACGTCAGTGGGGAACGGTTCGGGAAGACTACTCGGCCAACGGTGACGCCTGGAATTACCTCACCCACGACATGGCCCGTAGCTACGCCTACCGTTGGGGCGAAGATGGCATCGGCGGAATTTCGGACAATAAAGGGCACATCAATCTGGCTTTCTCGTTCTGGAATCACCAGGACGGCATTCTGAAAGAGCGCCTTTTTGGATTGACCAACAGCGAGTCGAACCACGGCGAAGACGTCAAGGAATTGTATTACTACCTCGACTCTACGCCGACGCACTCGTACATGAAAATGCTGTACAAATACCCGCAAAAGGCGTTTCCGTACGGACAGATTACCGACGAGAGTCGCCGCCGGAGTCGCCTGGAACCCGAATACGAGATTTGGGATACGGGCCTTTTCGACGACGACCGGTACTTCGATATCGTGCTGGAATACGCCAAAGCCGACGAGCAGGATTTACTGTTGAAAATAACGGCCACCAACCGGGGACCCGAAGCCGCTCCGCTGACGATGTTGCCGGGCATCTGGTTTCGGAATACCTGGGTTTGGGGCTACGAGAATTACAATTACAAGCCCATGCTCAACGGCATTGCCAACACCATGATCGAGGTCAATCATAAGTTGTTTGGCAAATACAAACTCTACTGCGAAGGTGCCGACGAGTTGATTTTCTGCGAAAACGAAACGAATTTCAAACGCCTGACCGGCCAGCCCAACGCCTCGCCCTACTGCAAAGACGGGATCAACGACTACATCACGCAGGGCAAAACGGAGGCCGTCAATCCCAACCACATTGGCACCAAAGCCGCCGCCCGCTACACCCGAACCCTGCAACCCGGCGAGAGCGTGACCATCCGGCTGCGTTTTGCCAACTACACCAACCACCAGCCGTTTGCCGATTTTGACGACGTGTTTGCCCAACGCCTGAAGGAAGCCGATGCGTTTTACGACGATTTGCAAAAAGCCACCGTCGACTCCGAACTGCGTACCATTCAGCGGCAGGCCTACGCGGGGATGCTCTGGACCAAGCAGTTTTATTACTACAACGTCAACGAGTGGCTCAACGGTGACCCTTCGTTGCCCAAGCTCAGTACCAGTCGGCGTCAGGGGCGCAATGCGGGTTGGCGGCACATGTACACGGCCAATATTCTCTCGATGCCCGACACCTGGGAGTACCCCTGGTTTGCGGCCTGGGACCTGGCTTTTCACTGCGTGCCCCTGGCCCGACTCGACCCCGATTTTGCCAAGCGCCAACTCGCGGTCATTCTGCGTGAATATTATATGCACCCCAACGGGCAGTTGCCGGCCTACGAGTGGAGTTTTTCGGATGTGAATCCGCCCGTCCACGCCTGGGCAACCTGGAAAGTCTACGAGATCGACAAACAAATGAACGGCACCGGCGATATAGGCTTTCTGGAACGGGTTTTCCACAAGTTGCTGCTCAATTTCACGTGGTGGGTCAATCTCAAAGACGAGGGCGGCAACAACATTTTTGGCGGCGGTTTCCTCGGTATGGACAACATCGGGGTTTTTGACCGCTCGTCAAAATTGCCCACTGGTGGGCGGCTGGAGCAGGCCGACGGCACCGGCTGGATGGCCATGTACACGCTTAATATGCTGCGCATTGCCTGCGAAATCTCGCTCACCCGGCCCGTGTATCAGGACATGGCCTCCAAGTTTTTTGAACACTTTCTGCACATCGCCGGGGCCATCAAATCGCTGGGTGGTGAGGATATCAGCCTCTGGGATGAAGACGATCAGTTTTACTACGATATGCTCCACATTCCGAACGGCGACAGTATTTTACTGAAAATCCGCTCGATGGTGGGCCTGATTCCGCTGGCGGCGGTGGAGGTGCTCGATCACGATCTGCTCGACCGCCTGCCCGATTTTAAGCGGCGCGTAGAATGGGTACTCAACAACCGGCCCGACCTGGCTTCGCTGATCTCGCGGTGGTACGAACCCGGCAAGGGCGAAACCCGCCTGCTGTCGATTCTGCGCGGACACCGCATGAAAATGTTGCTCAAGCGGATGTTCGACGAAACCGAATTTCTATCCCCCCACGGCATCCGGTCCTTGTCGAAGTACCATTTGAAACAGCCTTACGAGTTTTACGTCAACGGGGAGGTATTCCGCGTGGATTACACGCCCGCCGAAAGCACAGGTTCCATGTTTGGCGGCAATTCCAATTGGCGGGGGCCGGTGTGGTTTCCGGTTAATTTCCTGCTGATCGACGCCCTGTTTAAATTTTACAGTTATTACGGCGACGAATTTGAAGTTGAATACCCGACCCATTCGGGCGAAATGGTGAGCATTCGCGAGGCGGCGGTAAGTATCTCGGAGCGCCTGATCGGTCTGTTCCGGACCGGGCCGGATGGGCGGCTACCGTACCAGAACCAGTACGAAAAACCCAATACCGACCCGAATTTTAAGGACCTGCACCAGTTTTATGAGTACTTCGATGGCGACCACGGCAAGGGCCTCGGGGCCAGCCACCAAACCGGCTGGACGGGCCTGGTGGCCGAACTCATCGAGTACATTCACGTATTCCGCTCGGCGAAGGTGGCGGAAAAGGTTTGAGGCGATGTGGAACAGCTTTTTTGGGAATCGGCCCCGGATTATCATTCCTGCCGGTTCCTGGTCGGACGGCCACCGTCAGACCCGTAAAAACAAACTAATTTTGCGGGAGCCGCCTTCCCGTCCGACGACTTTTTTGTCGTCGGACGGGTAAAAAATAACTTCGCTTAATTTTGCCTGCTTACGTTAGATCAGATGGGCTATTTCACAGAGATTCACGGAGAAAATCCTGGCGCCCGCCGACCGGCAGGTGGCCTTCACCGGGGGCGAGTTGATGCAGCAAATGGTACTCAGCAACCAGGTGCTGCTGGGTAGTGGGAATGCCTCGAAAGAACACAACGAAATGGCCCTGCGCGATCTCCAGGCCAGCCGGGAGCGGTGGGGTGATACCATCGACTGCATCATCACGCACGTGGTGCCGTATTCCGATTTTCAAAACGTTATCCCTGAAAGCGCCCCCGGCGAAATCAAAACCGTATTGGATTTCAGCATGGTGGGCGGCTGAAGAATTGAAAATTGAGAATTGAAAATTAAGGGTTGAAAGTTTGACGTATTCGCAACTCACTTTCAATCCTCAACCCATAATTTTCAATTTTCAATTTTCAATTTTCAATTCTAACTTACTTTTGCCCCATGCTTTACGACGTCACCATCGTGGGCGGGGGTATTGTTGGGCTGGCCACGGCTCTTCAGCTACTCCGTCAACGTCCCAATCTTCGCCTGCTCTTACTCGAAAAAGAGCCGGAACTGGCCCGCCACCAAACGGGCCACAATTCGGGCGTCATCCACTCCGGCCTGTACTACAAACCGGGTAGCCTGAAAGCGACCAATTGCCTGCGCGGATACCAGCAGCTAATCGAATTTTGCCAGCAGGAAAACGTTCCTTACGACTTGTGCGGGAAAATCGTCGTGGCGACCAGGCCTGAGCAAATTCCCCTGTTGCACAACCTCCACGAACGCGGTCGGCAAAATGGCCTGGACGGTTTACGCAAACTCAGCCTGGCCGAAATGCGCGAAATCGAGCCGCACGTGGCCGGAGTCGAAGGGCTTTGGGTGCCGCAAACGGGTATTGTCGATTACAAAATCGTGTGCGAAAAATACGCGGACAACGTTCGCAAACTCGGCGGTGAAATTCGCCTCGGCGAAGGCGTAACCGGTATCGCCACAGGCCCCACGCGCTGCATCATCACGACGCAACGGGGCGCTTACGAAACGCTGTTGCTCATTAATTGCGCCGGGCTTTTTTCCGATAAAATCGCGCAGATGACTCAGGCTGAGCCGATTGATTTGCGCATCGTCCCGTTCAGGGGGGAATATTTTAAACTTACTCCCGAAAAACAACACCTCGTCCGCAACCTGATTTACCCCGTTCCCGATCCGAACTTTCCGTTTTTGGGAGTCCATTTCACGCGGATGATTGGCGGCGGCGTGGAAGCGGGTCCCAATGCCGTGTTGGCTTTCCGCCGCGAAGGGTACGGAAAATTCGACGTCAACGGAAAAGAACTCTGGGAAACGCTCACCTGGCCGGGTTTTCAGAAAGTGGCCGCAAAGTACTGGCAAACCGGACTCGGCGAAATCTACCGGAGTTTTTCAAAAAGCGCATTCACAAAAGCCTTGCAGGAGTTGATCCCGGAGGTGCAGGAATCCGATCTGGTGCCGGGCGGGGCGGGCGTTCGCGCCCAGGCCTGCGACCGAAACGGCGGCCTGCTCGACGACTTTGCCATCCTGGAAAGTACGCGCGTCATCAACGTTTGTAACGCGCCCTCGCCCGCCGCTACCTCCTCGCTTTCCATTGGCCAGACGGTGGCCGAAATGGCGATGAAACGAGGGAAGGAGTGAAAAATTAAAAGTGAGAGTGAAAAGTCGGGCGGGAGTTGATCGCTCGTTTTGTCAATCACCAGGCGACCCGCATCCGCATTGTGCCGGACAGCAGCAGATTAGTTTTTCGTGAAGGAAAGACGTTTTTGAAATTGCAAAACGTTGGGCCGTTTTTAGGCCAGACTTTACAAAATTGCTAATCCAACGCCTGAACTTTTAACGAATTGTTAAGAAAAAAAGGAAAACTTGGTTTTTTGCAAAATTTTGTATCGAAAAATCTTGCTTCGGAAAAATAGAATCGTGTACATTTGTAGAACCCGACCCTGAAACGACGGTTGGCGAATCAGTCCAGATTATGTAACGCTTGAACAACGGCCTCGTCCTCATTCTCAGCCCTCCGGCGTGAGACGAGGAGTTTTTATATTCTATAAAAAGACCTTTCTCACACCCGGAGAAAGGTCTTTTTGCTATCTGACGGTATTGGTCTTAGAATAAGGCAAGAAAAAAAGAAATAGTACAAACTACTTAGGCAAATTAAGTAATCCATGAGTACCACAACCACCCCCCAGCAAGCCCTCAATCGGTACAGCCGCACGCTGACGCAAGAAGTAACCAACCCGGCCGCGCAGGCGATGTTGTACGGCATCGGCCTGACCGAAGCCGACATGGACAAAGCCCAGGTGGGCATCGCCAGCACGGGTTATGAAGGCAATACCTGCAATATGCACCTGAATGGGCTGTCGGTACACGTCAAAAAAGGGGTGCAGGAGGCCGGATTGGTTGGTTTAATTTTCAACACCATCGGCGTGTCTGATGGCATGACCAATGGCAACGACGGCATGAGTTACTCGCTGCCCAGCCGCGATCTCATCGCCGACAGCATCGAAACCGTTGTGGGTGCGCAGTGGTACGACGGGTTGATTACGGTGGTGGGTTGCGACAAAAATATGCCCGGCGCGCTCATGGCAATGGCCCGGCTCAATCGCCCGTCGATCATGGTGTACGGCGGTACCATCCGAACGGGTAGTTACAAAGGTCAGAAGCTCGACATCATTTCGGCGTTTGAAGCGTTAGGCAAGAAGTTTGCGGGCACTATTTCCGACGAAGATTACAAAGGCGTCATTCAAAACGCCATTCCCGGACAAGGTGCGTGCGGAGGGATGTACACCGCCAACACGATGGCCTCCAGCATTGAAGCCCTGGGCATGAGTTTGCCCAACAGCAGCAGCTACCCCGCTACCCACGAAGGCAAACAGGCTGAGTGCCGTGCGGTGGGGAAGGCGATGGTTAAACTGCTCGAAATGAACCTGTTGCCGCGTGACATCATGACCCGGCAAGCTTTTGAAAACGCCTTGACCATAGTCATCGTCCTCGGCGGTTCGACCAACGCCGTGTTGCATTATTTAGCCATTGCCCGCAACGCAGGTATCCCGCTGACCCTCGACGACGTGCAGGCGATCAGTGACCGCACACCGCTTTTAGCCGATCTGAAACCGAGCGGAAAATATTACATGGAAGACGTGCTGGCGATTGGCGGAGTGCCATCGGTAATGAAATATTTGTGGCAAAACGGCCTGATTCACGGCGAATGCATGACCGTGACGGGTAAGACCATCGCTGAAAACCTCGCCGAAGCGCCCGATCTGGATTTCGACGCGCAGAAAATCATTTTCCCGCTGAGTACCCCCATCAAATCGACCGGTCACCTGCAAATTTTGTACGGGAATCTGGCTCCCAGTGGATCGGTGGCGAAAGTCACCGGGAAAGAAGGCGAGCGTTTTGAGGGCATTGCCAAAGTGTGCGAAAAAGAAGAAAGCCTGATGGAATTTTTAGCCAACGGTGAGGTACAACCCGGCCAGGTTCTCGTTATTCGTTACGAAGGGCCGAAGGGCGGACCGGGAATGCCCGAAATGCTCAAACCAACCTCGGCGGTGATGGGTGCCGGATTGGGCAATTCGGTAGCGATGATCACCGATGGGCGTTTTTCGGGCGGCACGCACGGCTTCGTGGTGGGACACATCACCCCCGAAGCCCAGGACGGCGGCCCGATTGCGTTGGTCAGAGATGGCGACCGGATCACCATCGATGCCGTAAATAATGTACTCCAGTTGCACGTTTCGGACGAAGAACTATCGGCCCGCCGCGCGAATTGGGTGGCCCCGGAACTACCTTTTAAACAAGGGATTCTGCGGAAATACGTGAAAAATGTTTCCTCGGCCAGTGAGGGTTGCGTGACGGATTTATGAAACCCCGGGTTTATATCGTAGAACCCAATTTTGGAAATACGTTCACCGCGTGAAATTTTGAACGATTATGGAAACGAAAAAAACCTTTGACGCCGTCGGATTCATGCGGGAACAGCGTGACCGAATTAGCCGGGAATACAACGAAAAGCCAGAAGCACTTGAAGAAAAATCAAATCAGGTTCGGCAACGGTTCAACCTCCAGGGTAAAAAAAATAATCAGCCTGTTTGACTACCGGGGAAACTGAATCAACAACACAATGCCGCCAAAAGAAAAAATGACCACTACCGAACAAAACCAATTCATCCTCAGCTACCTCCGGCCTTTTCAGCCGGAGCGGGTTGGTATTTTTGGTTCGTTTGCAAGAGGAGAAAATCAGGCGAAAAGTGACTTGGATATTTTGATAAAACTGAGCCAGCCGGTCTCACTGCTGACGCTGGTTCGGATGCAACGGGAGTTGTCCGAATTATTGAATATTCCGGTGGATTTAGTGACGGAAGGCGCACTGAAAAACGAGCGGTTCCGAAAAGCAGTTTTTCAGGATCTGAAAGTGATTCAGGAATGAAAGAGGATTTGGTTTACCTTGAATACATTCTGGAAAGCCTTCGTAAAATTTTGGAGTACACGAATGATTTTGACCGAATCGCTTTTCTGTCCGACACCAAAACGCAGGATGCCTGCATTCGGCAGTTTGAAGTAATTGGCGAAACGACAAAACGATTGACGATGGGTTTGCGCGTACAATTTCCCCAGGTTCCTTGGAAAGATATGGCCGGAATGCGCGATAAACTCATCCACGATTACATCGACGTGGACATGGACGTAGTTTGGCAGACGACCACTGACGACGTGCCCACGCTTTTAGCAGAAATTGAAACCATTTACGAGACGCTGTCTCTGAACGACTAAACTCGTCAACGCTATGGCACATCAACCCCAAACCGCCGCCAACCTGCTGGAAGAAGTGCTTCAACGCCCGACAGTTACGGGTGCCGAGGCCCTCATGCTTTCGCTGCTGGCCGAAGGCGTGGATACGATTTTTGGTTATCCCGGCGGGGCCATCATGCCGACGTACGACGCCCTTTTTGGCTACATGGATCGCCTGCACCACATTCTGGTGCGTCACGAGCAGGGCGCGGGCCACGCCGCTCAAGGGTACGCCCGCGTCACGGGTCGCGCCGGAGTTGCGCTGGTGACCTCGGGGCCGGGGGCGACCAACCTGGTCACGCCGATTACGGATGCGCTGCTCGATTCCACGCCGATGGTGTGTATCGTGGGGCAGGTGTACAGCCGGTTGCTGGGCACCGATGCGTTCCAGGAAGCCGACGTGATGGGCATTACGATGCCGATTACCAAGTGGAGCTACCAACTCACCAGTGCCGACGAAGTGCCCGAAGCCATTGCCAAAGCATTTTACATTGCCCAAACCGGACGCCCCGGCCCGGTGCTGCTCGACTTCACCCGCACGGCCCAAATGGAGCGGATGAGCAAGCCGTTTTCGTACAAAAAGTGCGAAAGCATGATTAGTTACCGGCCCCGGCGGGTGCCTAAGCCCGAGCAAGTGCAGGTGGCAGCGGATATTATCAACCGGGCAAAACGGCCATTTCTGCTGGCTGGCCACGGGATATTGATTGCCAAAGCGGAAGAGGAATTGAAAGCGTTTGCCGAGAAAACGGGCATTCCGGTGGCAACTACGCTGCTTGGTATGTCGGCCATCGACGCGGATCACCCGAATTACGTGGGTTGGCTCGGGATGCACGGCAACTACGGCCCCAACGTTTTGACCAACGAATGCGACGTGTTGATTGCCGTGGGGATGCGTTTCGACGACCGCGTTACTGGCGATTTGAACACGTACGCCAAGCAGGCCAAAGTCATTCACATCGAAATTGACCCGGCCGAAATTGATAAAAACGTGAAGACGGCGGCACCCATCGTGGGCGATGCGAAGGAGTGTCTGATGGCACTTTTGCCGCTCGTCAAAAAAGCGCAGCACCCCGAATGGCGGGCCGAATTCGATAAATACGCCGCCATCGAGGACGAGAAAATTACGCAGACAACCATCCACCACACCGGCCACGAAATCAAAATGGGGGAGGTGGTTTCGATGCTGTCGGATAAAACTAAGGGCGAGGCCATCACCGTGAGCGATGTGGGTCAGCACCAGATGATTGCCACCCGGTATTACCGCTTCAAACGCCCCAATTCGATAGTCACCTCGGGCGGAGCCGGTACGATGGGTTTTGCCGTTCCGGCGGCGTTTGGCGCTCAGGTGGGTGCCCCCGACCGGCAGGTTATCGCCATTTGCGGCGATGGCGGTTTCCAGATGACCGTGCAGGAATTGGGTACGATTGCGCAGAGCGGTTTGCCCGTCAAAATCATCATACTTAACAACAACTTTCTGGGGATGGTCCGGCAGTGGCAGCAGTTGTTTTTTGACAATCGATACAGTTTTGTTCAGATGCAAAATCCTGATTTTGTGATGGTTGCCAAAGGATTTGGCGTCAATGGTCATAAAGTCAGTAGCCGCGAAGAACTCAGTGCCTCGCTCGATACGATGCTGAATTTCGACGGGCCGTACCTGCTCGAAGTGGTCTGCGAAAAGGAAGAAAACGTTTTCCCGATGGTACCCGCCGGAGCCAGCGTTTCGGCGATACGTTTAGAGTAAGAAAGGTTTGAAGTAGTTTGAGGGTTTGAAAGTTTGATTCACCCCCAAACCACGTTAAACCCTCAAACCACGTCAAACCATGACCACCTACACGATTTCGATTTTCACCAACAACACCATCGGTTTGCTCAACCGGATCACGATCGTGTTTACCCGCCGCCGCATCAACATTGAAAGCCTGACGGTTTGCGAAACCGAGCGGCAAGGCGTGTCGAGATTTACCATTTCATTGCGCCACGAATCGCGGGAGGCGATTGAAAAACTCGTTCGTCAACTCCGTAAAATCGTGGATGTACTGGCCGTATTCGGGTACCTCGATGATGAAATTGTGTACAACGAAACGGCGCTTTTCAAAGTCCAGACGCCGCTCGGTGGGCAAACGATTGATATTGACGTCATCAACAAAGACCACAATGCCTGGGTCGTGCATTGGGGGATCGACTACGTGGTGATTGAAAAGAGTGGCACGGGCGACGAAATCATGCAATTTTACCAGTACATCAAAGGCTACGGGATTCTCGAGTTTGTGCGTTCGGGTCGCATTGCGGTCGGTAAAACCGAAAAAGGCCTCGTTGAATACCTGCCCGAAATTGGCGGCTGGGCCATTGCTTAACTAATGCTGAATGGGTCGTGCTTTTCATGCTTTTTTCATTCATAATTCACCACTCAGTGTTCAGAATTCCAAGAAATGTCTCGCTGGTGCTGGTGTGGAAGTGAAACCAAAAGAGCCAAACCCGACCAGGTAAAACAGGTGAGGGAGTTAATTTTAAAATACAAACTGGCCGTAAACGAGAATGAAGCCTAACTATAAAATCATTTTGTACTGGAGCCAGGACGACGACGCTTTTCTGGCGACCGTCCCGGAACTACCCGGTTGCATGGCCGATGGCAAAACGTATCAGGAAGCCTTGGCCAACGTCGAAGTCGTGATTGCGGAATGGCGGAATGGATTGAAACGGCTCAACTCCTGGGTCGCTCCATCCCTGAGCCGAAAGGACATCTGCTATTCGCCTGAACTTAATTTTAACCCAATCCCAACCTTTTTTCTACCAAAAACCCAACCTAATGGCAAAAATTAATTTCGGTGGTGTCGAAGAAGACGTAGTCACCCGTGAGGAATTTCCCCTCGAAAAAGCCCGCGAAGTCCTTAAAGATGAGGTAATTGCCGTCATCGGCTACGGTGTGCAGGGGCCGGGGCAGGGCCTGAACATGAAAGACAACGGCTTTAACGTCATCGTCGGACAGCGTAAAAATTCCAAAACCTGGGACAAAGCCCAGGCCGACGGTTGGGTACCCGGCAAAGACCTTTTTGAAATCGAAGAAGCCCTCCAAAAAGGGACGATTATTTGCTATCTGCTGTCGGATGCGGCCCAGATTGCCATGTGGCCGACCGTAAAAAAGCACCTCACGGCGGGCAAAACGCTTTATTTCTCGCACGGTTTCGGCATTACCTACAAGGAGCGTACCGGCATTATTCCTCCCGCCGACGTCGATGTGATTTTAGTGGCCCCCAAAGGCTCCGGTACCTCGCTGCGTCGGTTGTTTGTGGAGGGGAAAGGTCTCAACTCCTCGTTTGCCGTTTTCCAGGATGCCACGGGTAAAGCCCGCGAAAAGTGCATTGCGATGGGCATCGGCGTGGGTTCGGGCTATTTGTTTCAAACCGATTTTTACAAAGAAGTCACCTCCGATCTGACCGGCGAACGCGGCACGTTGATGGGCGCGATCCAGGGCATTTTTGCCGCCCAGTACGAAGTGCTCCGCGCCAACGGCCACTCGCCTTCCGAGGCTTTCAACGAAACCGTTGAAGAACTGACGCAATCGTTGATGCCTTTGGTCGCCGAAAACGGCATGGACTGGATGTACGCCAACTGCTCGACTACCGCCCAGCGCGGTGCCCTGGACTGGTGGAAGCCCTTCCGCGACGCCAGCAAGCCGGTTTTTGAGAAATTGTATGCTTCGGTAAAAGCGGGTGATCAGGCCCAGCGCTCCATCGATTCCAACTCGCAGGACGATTACCGGGTGAAACTGGAAGTCGAATTGAAAGAACTCCGCGACTCGGAAATGTGGCAGGCTGGTGCGGCGGTACGTAGCCTGCGGCCCGAGCGGAGCTAGAATTGACGGGTAGTGACTTGGGTGGTTGTTTTCCAAACTAGACCCAGGTCACTCCGGTTTAATTGCCTTTTTGGCCGATAGGGTAGCAAATCGACCAACCTGAACTATGCCTATCTTTCTGCCGAAGGAGGCCCTCATCGCCGATGAGAAGTTGACAAAATACTTGCTGAGTCATCGGGAGTAAGATGATAAATCCCAATTTTTAGCTCAGGCAGGGTATCATTCTGAAAATTGGAAGCAATTAAAGCAAGATTTGTGCGAACAAATTTTAAAAGAGGAAGCGTTTCCCGAAAAAGAAAATGGGTATGGTCAGTTTTATCGAATTTCCGGTGTATTAAAAGGTCCTAACGGTCGGTTACTGAATGTGGTCACAATTTAGTTGCACGACTTGGATGAAGACACTGTAAAATTTGTTACCCTCCGCCCACTAAAATCAAGAGAGCGATGATATTCAAATTGTATTCTCGTGCCGCGTTAAATCGGGATTTCCCGGAGTATTTCCTCCAGAGAGGGGACGTTGTTACGCTGGTTGAGTACTTGGAAGCCCGGCGTGATTTGCCGAATGCCTACGTTTGCGAAGTGTTCAACGCGGCGGGGGAGAGCATCGAAATCATTACCGTGCCAGAATCAGAGTTGATGCCCTTGTTGGAAACCCAGATTTTACACGCCCGGACGCTGGCTGCCTGACTTTTCTATGAAACCTTCCATTGCCAATAAATCTGCCGTGCTTTTGCACCTCGACGACGTTTATAAAGCGGCGGAGCGGCTGCGTCACGTGGCCGCCCACACGCCGCTGATGCACAACCTCAACCTGTCGGATCGGTACGGGGCCGGGATTTACCTCAAACGCGAAGACCTGCAAACGGTACGCTCCTACAAAATACGTGGGGCGTACAACTGCATGACCAAGTTGCCAAAAGAAGCCCTGGCCAAAGGCGTCGTGTGCGCCTCGGCGGGCAATCACGCGCAGGGCTTGGCCTACGCTTGCCGGGTCATGGACGTGAAAGGCACGATTTTCATGCCGACCACGACGCCCAACCAAAAGGTAAAACAGGTCAAACTTTTCGGAAAAGAGGCCGTGGAAGTCGTGCTCATCGGCGACACCTACGACGATGCCTACCTCGCCGCCCGGGCGTTTGAGCAAGTCAATGGCGCGACGTTCGTGCATCCGTTCGATGATTTAGGCGTCATCGAGGGGCAAGCGACGGTCGGGTTAGAAATAATCGATGACGCTGACTTCAAAATTGATTACGTGCTTTTCGCCATTGGCGGGGGCGGGTTGGCGTCGGGGGTGGGCAGCGTATTCAAGCAGTTGTCACCGCATACGAAGTTGATTGGCGTTGAACCCGCCGGGTCACCGTCGATGAAAGTGGCGCTCGAACACGGCGAGGTCGTCACCCTCGACCACATCGACAAATTTGTGGACGGTGCCGCCGTAAAGCGCGTTGGCGATTTGACCTTCCAAATTTGCCGCGAAGTCCTCGACAACGTGTTGCTCGTGCCCGAAGGAAAAGTTTGCACAACCATCATGCAGTTATACAACGAAGAAGCCATTGTGGTTGAACCGGCGGGCGCGTTGACGATTGCCGCGCTGGATTTTATGAAGGATGAAATTCGCGGGAAAAACGTCGTTTGCCTCGTCGGGGGCGGAAACAACGACATCACCCGCATGGAAGAAATCAAGGAGCGTTCGTTGTTGTACGAAGGATTGAAGCACTATTTTATCATCCGGTTTCCGCAACGAGCCGGGGCTTTCCGCGACTTTCTGAACGTCCTGGGGCCGAACGACGACATCACCCGCTTTGAATACGTCAAGAAAACGAATCGCGAACAAGGCCCCGCGTTAGTGGGCATCGAATTGAAAAACCGCGCTGATTTTGAGCCGCTACTTCAGCGCATGGACGAGCAGAAAATCGCCCACGAATACCTGAATGACCAGCCGGATCTGTTCGGGATTTTGGTGTGATGATGACGGAAAGTGAAGAGCGCGAAATCCGGGACTACATTCGACTTCTGGAAACGATACACGCGTTTCACAACGAGCAAGCCGAAAAAGGCGCATACCTCTACCAAATGACGGAACAACAATCGGTTGAACACCGGCTTGATATCATGGAGATGATTGCCGAGCAGAAAAGATTGTTGAAAGAAGCGAACAAAGAGCCATAAGCCATGAGCCAATTGGAAACCATGCGCGAGCAATTGAAGCAATTCGCCGCGCTCCCTTCGGAAGAAGAAAAATTGAACTACATCGAAAACCTGAAAGAGTACTTGGTGAATTTGAATCCTGAGGAGCAATCCGAGAACTTATTGGCCTTGAAAACGCTCGCTGGTGAATTGAGTGCGCACGTTAAGTCGCTCACGACTCGAAAGCAGGCGGCATAAAACTTTACTGAAATTCCGACGGAGGCTAATTTAGTAGCAAACTTATGAAGGACTACTACTACATCTTGGGAGTTGATAGGCAATCTTCAACGGAAGAGATAAAGAAAGCATACCGTAAGCTTTCTTTGAAATTTCATCCTGACAAGAATGATGGTGATCCGTTTTTTACAGAACGATTTAAGGATATTCAAGAGGCCTATGAAATATTGAGTGATTTGCAAAGAAGACAGATTTATAACAATAGTTTTTTGAATTTCAATCGGAATGAGCAAGCCAAGTCGAGATATAGTAACTTTCTACCGCATATAGAAATATTTAATATATCTCCAATCAGCATATATGATGGTGATGAAATAACTATATCCTGGTCCGTATTTAACGCTGATAAAGTTTTTATTGATAGAATTGGTGAAGTACCAGGGAGTGGAAGTAAAAAAATAAAAATATCTGGACTAAAAAGCACTGAATTTATAGAATTAAATCTTAAAGCTACTAATTCAGATATTGGAAAATATACCGAAAAAAAACAACGTCTTTTAAATAAATCTTATCAAGAAATTGTGTAACTGTTGGCTATAGC
>JAJAZB010000199.1 GCA_026785975.1 Cytophagaceae bacterium
GTTTGCACCTTCCCCGGCCACTGGCGGATTATGAACGGCGTGATGAAAGTGGTGGCGGCACCGGTTTTGAAGGAGGCGGCTAAGTAGTGCCGAGCGTAAAATCAAAGAAGCCTGGAAATGTTTCCAGGCTTCTTTGATTTTACGCTCGGCACTACTTAGCCGCCTCCTTCAAAACCGGTGCCGCCACCACTTTCATCACGCCGTTCATAATCCGCCAGTGGCCGGGGAAGGTGCAAACGTAGGGGTAATCGCCGGGCTGATCCGGCGCTTTGAACTTGAGCCGGTACGTTTGATCCGGGTTGACCAGCGGCGTCGAGGCCAGGATTTGCGGAATTGCCGGCACGTAATTGCGCTCGGCCCCGTCCTTCGCCGTAATCAGTTTATCGGCGGCGGCACCAATGATTTCCATCGTTTTCGGCTTACCAACGACGATGTTGTGCTGCATGGCGTCGGGGTTTTCAAAGACAATCTCAACCAGTTTGCCCGCCGTTACCGTAAATTCCTTTTTATCAAACTGTAAGGCTTCCCGAACGGCCTTAATGCCAATCACCTGCGTATTCGGGTCAGCGGCTTCGCTGCCCACCACGCCCCAGGCTTGCATCACGCGGTTTAGCCGCTCGCGGGTGTCTTCGGGTGCCGTGTTGCTTAGACTGACCAGAAAGGTTTTGTCGCGCTCCGGTACGCTTGCTTTTCGGCGCGGATTCCAGCCATCGGCGACGCCTCTCAGCAAGGCTCGGCTTTGGTCAGCGTTCAGTTGCTGGGCCAACCGGAGTAGCACCACGGCGGAGTCGACGGGAGCCACCGAGACGTAGCTCCGAACCGCCCGCTCCAGGGCATAAGCCGTCAGGTCTTTGGGAGCCTGGTAGATTACCTTCACACTCAGCGTGTTGTTGTTCTCGTTCGCCTCCGCAATGCCGTTGTCACGATCCACAACGGCCGTTATGTCGAACGTCCCCGGTTGGTCGGAGTTGAAGGTCATCGCGCCCACCCAGGGGCCATTATTGCCTTGTTCGATAGTCGCCTTCGCGCCCGCCGCGATGCCCTCGGCGAAAACCAGGCTCGTCAGGTTGACTAACCGATTGGGTCCCTGGATGCGAAGGTTGATCGGCGTGACCGTGCCTTTGGGAATCGCCCCGCCCCCGCGATTTTGCACGTCGATGAAAAACCGCACGTTTTCACGCAGCGAAGGCTGGGCGGGTTCCACCCGAATTCCCGTAATCACCAGGTCGGGTTTGTCGCCGGTCGGTGTTAACGCCGTGGACGTCGAAGCTACCGCCGTGGCACTTGTCGACGCGGAGGCCATCATCGCGTGGTCGTGTTGGGAATCCATCGGCTCACTGATGGAGGCTTTGGCACCTACTTTTTGCTTCATTTGGGCCAGGTACGCATTCCGAAGTTTGCCGCCGTGGCTGTTGAGTACGCAGGCAAACGCGTCGGGCATCCAGCGGTCGTCGGCTTCTTTGGCGTTGACGAACCGGGCCATCAACGCTTTTTCGGCGGCGGACGTCAGCGGCATTTCGGTGAAAGCCAGCAACGCGTTGAGTACGACCAACGGTTCCTGGTCTTCCAGTGCATTGGCCTGCAACAGCGCGTTGACCGATGCCTCGCTGCGAGGTAAAACCTGCACGGCAGTTTTGCGAACCCCCGAGGCCGGATGCTTCAGCGCCGCGACGTTGGCGGCCAGCGCACCCGCGTCCGAACCGTCGAGGGCACCGATGCCTTGCAACGTCCAGAGGGCGTGAATGGCCGCCGGATTGAGGCTCATTTCATCCATCGACTGGTCGTTTACCAAAGCAATCAATTGCGGAACGATGTCTTTCTGGCCACGCTCCACGAGCAACCGCTGGGCGGCTTGACGCCAGAACATATTGTTGTTTTTTAGCGCTGCCACTAAGTTCTGGGGCCGGTCTTTGCTCAAACTCAGCGGTTGGTAGGCGGGGGCGTTTTTGTACCCGACGCGGTAAATGCGGCCGTGCGTGTAGTCGCGCAGGTCGGTGTCGTAGGCGTTTCCTTTGCCGTTGTCAAAGCCTTTGGGCGTGGGGTTGTGCTGAATGATAAAGCTGTACCAATCGGCAATCCACACCGCCCCATCCGGCCCGACTTCCGCAAAAACCGGCGATACCCATTCGTCAGCACCGGCCAATAAATTGAAGCCCAACGCGTCTTCGTAATTGGTGCCCTTCTTTTCCATCACGTTTTGGTGAACGATGTGACCCGTGGGTTCGCAGACAAACGCGACTTTGTTCCAGTACGATTTAGGAAAGGCCCGAGCCGTGTAAAAATTATGGCCCGCCGCCGCCGTAAACCCGCCAAAAACGTCGACCTGCCGCACTTTCGGGGTGATGGGTTGCATATCCTTGTGCGTGTCCGTGCTCCGGCTGCCGTTGTCGGTTCCGGGTGCCGACCCGTAGTTGCGGTTGGGAATGGCCATGTACCAGCCGTGGGAGTTGTTGGCCGTTGAGCCAAAAACGTCCCCGGTTTCGTTGAAAGCCATGCCCCAGGTATTATTCGACAGGTTGGTGATGTGTTCCACCTGAGAACCATCCGCCTTAAATCGAAATAAAGCCTGCCCGAAACGGAGCGTATCGGCAGTGCCAACTTTTCCTTTGAAACCCGAATAGCCCACACTCCCCCAAATCCAATTATCAAACCCGTAGTGGAGGTTCGACGGCCCCGCGTGGGTATCCTGGGTACCAAAACCACTGAAGAGAATCTTCTTTTCATCGGCTTTGTCGTCGCCGTTGGTGTCCTTCAGGTACAGGATATGCGGGGCCTGCGAAACGATCAGCCCGCCGTTGTAGGACACCAGGCCGGTGGGAATGCTCAGGCCCTCGGCGTACCGGGTGAATTTGTCGGCTTTGCCATCTTTATCGGTGTCTTCGCAGAGTAAAATATAATCGCTGCCGCCTTCGGGTTTGCGTTCGTTGGGGTAGTCTTTCGTCACCAGCACAAACAGCCGACCGCGCTCATCCCAGGTCATGGCGATGGGGTGCATCACATTCGGTTCGTGGGCGAACAGATCGAGCGTGAAATCGGCGGGCACCTGAATGTGCTTCATAGATTCTTCGGGCGAAAGCGCCAACTGCTGCAACTGCGGGCCAGGCCGCTTTTCGTAGTTCGGCAGTTTAGCTTCCCGGTACGCAAACGGCTGCGGATTGAGGGCGTCGTGCATCGCTTTTACCTTGTCGCCGACCGCCCACAGAATGCCCTGTTCCACCAGTTTCTGGAAACCGGCATTGTCCCAGGTGCGCTCGTCGTGGCCGTAGGCAGTGTAAAAAACGCGGCCTTTGCCGTAAGCGCGGGTCCAGGTGTACGGCTCGGTAGTCTGGCCGGGCCGGTTCGCTGCGGCGATGTCTTTGGCCTGGTCGGCTTTGACTTCCCGCTCCGTCAGCACGTTGTTATCCGCCTGAAGTTGGGTGTGGAGGTAGGTTTCGTCGAAAACCTTGAAGTTTTGCATCCCCATCATAATTTGATGATTGGGCTGCTTCATCACCGTTTGAATGGTATCCATCCGGTGCCGGAAAAACTGCCCGCCCACCATCTTGACGTATTCCGCCGAGTTACGGAAACAGTACGACGCGCAGTGAACCGGAATCAGCCCCTTGCCCGACGCCACGAAGTCGAGCAGGGCTTGCTCCGGGGCAGGTGGAATGCTGTCCCAGTTGGCGTAAATCAGCAATCCGTCGTACTTCGCCAGGTTGGCGGCGTTCAGATCCTCCAACGTTTCGGTGTACGTCAGATTGATACCTTTATTTCCCAAGGCCGCCATCAACGACGGAATCCGCTCAATAGGTCGGTGGTGGCCCCGGTCGCCGAGAAAGAGAATCTCGACGCGACGCGGAATGTCACTTTTTGCCACGCTACTCTGCGTAGCGCGTCCCGACGCATCGGATTGCCGGCCACCAGTCTGTCGGGCGCATTGCGTCAACAGCCCAATCAGGCTCAGAAGACCAAGAATTGATTTCCAGTGGTTCATATCGAATTGAATTTACATCGCTTTAAAATCGGGTAGGTTCAACAATTTGCCGCCCTGCATGGCCGACTCGTGGGCCAGAATCCCCACGCTGGTCCAGTTGGCCGACTGCCAGGCGTTCGGGAATGGATCGCGGTCTTCGATCAGGGCGGTGATGAATTCGTGGACCAGGTGCGGGTGCGAACCTCCGTGGCCACTCCCCTGCGTGAAGGAAAGGTGGTTGTTTTCGGCTAAATCGTACACGCCTTTGGTCGTAAAATCCTGAATTTCCGGGGGTAGCAGGCGGGCGTAATCCGGCACCTCGACGCGCTCCGGAATTTCGTGTTCTTCTTTTTTAGCGGTATGAATCACCGCCGCCTCGCCCTCGATGAGCGGCCACTCGAACGATTTTTTAGAACCGTACACTTCAAAACTTTCGCGGTACTGCCGGGCCACGTCAAACAGCGACCGGTACACGTAGGCACTTAAGTCGCTGTCCTTGAACTTAATGTGCGCCGATTCGATGGCGAAGGGCGAGTTGTAGTGCGCAATCAGTTCGTCACGGATCGTACCCGACCCGAAGCAGGACACGTATTCGGCTTCCAGTTTGAGTAGCCCCGCCACCGGCCCCACGCAGTGCGTGGCGTAGTGCATGGGCGGCAAACCGGGCCAGTACCCCGGCCAGCCGTCCATGTCCTGCTGGTGGCTGGCCTTCAGAAACTGAACTTTGCCGAGTTCGCCTTTTTCGTAGAGTTCTTTGACGAATAAGAATTCGCGACTGTACACGACCGTTTCCATCATCATGTATTTCTTGCCGGTTTCGCGGCAAGCCTTCACGATTTCGGCGCACGCCTCGACCGTCGTGGCCATAGGCACCGTGCAGGCCACGTGTTTGCCCGCCCGGATGGCCTTCAGGCTCTGCTCGGCGTGATTATGAATGGGCGAATTGATGTGTACCGCATCGACGTTGGGGTCTTTCAACAAGTCGTCGTAATCGGTGTAGCGTTTCTCCACGTGGAAAGCGTCGCCAATGGCGGCTAATTTTTCGGGCGAACGCTGGCAAACCGCGTACATATTGGCCTGCGGGTGGCGCTGATAAATGGGAATAAATTCGGCCCCGAACCCGAGGCCGACCAGCGCGACGTTGATTTGTTTCATGGGTTTAAACAATCAAAACAAGAGAAAACAGCCTGCATTTATTCCTGAATATTCAAATTACCGTTTTACAAATCTACTCTGGTTTTGGCGGCGTTGATTAACTTATCCCCGCAAACCCTACCTGATTTTGAGTTTTCCCCAATCGAGCGGATGTAGTCATCCGATGACTAAAGAACCGTTGAAAATTCACACGTAACTGAACGGATTGCCCGAGGAAACGTAGGTAATTTTAACATCGGGTAGCTGGGGCTTGAGCCAGGAAACCAACCAATCCATTCCGGCGGCTTCGCTCATGATGTGGCCCAGTACGACCAGGGAAACGTTCCGGCCCTGGCGACGCGCATCGCGAATGTACTCCGGGGTTTCCCACTCGCTGACTTCTCCGCAAAACACCACGTCGGGTTTTTCCTGCTCGATGGCGGCAATCTGATTGCGCCCGCCCGAAGCACCCGGCATCAGCAAGATGCGCTGGCAGGACTGGGCGGTATCGCCAACGACCCGCACCAGGTTGATATCCAGTTTGGCCTTCACGTGGGTAATGATCTGATGCAGAGGCGCAATCGGCAGGGTAAGTACGCGCGGGTTGTTGGCATCGGCGAATTTTTCCCAGCCCAACGCATTCATAATACCGGTCCGAATGCCGTCGGGTCGGTGGGCGTGCCAGTAATCGTGGAACCGCCAGACGGCAATCCCGTTTTTGGTTAGCAATTCCTGTTTGTGGCGAAATACCTCGCTTTTTTGGAGCCAATCCGTTTCGTCGGCGTGGTTGTAAAAGGTTGGTTCGTGGGCAATGATGAAATTGGCTCCCGCAGCAACGGCTTTCTCAATGACCTCCGTCGTGGCAAACATCGTCGAGACAATGCCGGTCACGTTCTGGGACAAATTGCCCGATTTTAAGGTGTCTACGGTTTTGGGAAAGGGCGCATTCGGGATTGTTTTCAGAATCAGTTCGATCACCTGCCCCACGGTAAATAACTGGTGGGTCTCCAGGAATTCCGCCCGACTCAGGCCGGGGGCAGTCAGGAGCATCGACGTACCGACAGCTTTGGTTAGCGTCGCCATAAATTCTCTTCTTCCGGGTGATTCCTGCATGGTTTTTGGTTAGTTTAAAGGTGAGGCTGTTTAGAATTAATGAGTAAATTCAAAAATTCCATCAGGCCTCACCCCAACCCCTCTCCGGTGGAGAGGGGCTTTTCGTGTGAACTTTTTAAAGTCCCACTCCACCGGAGAGGGGTTGGGGTGAGGCTAAAAACGAAATTCTAAACAATTTCTACGGCTTATTGTCGCATTTTCTGGTCGTTACGCGGGTGTTTTCAACGAAAAATATGACTTAACCCGTTGGGTAAACCGCTACGGCATTTCCACTATCGCTTTAATCACGCCGCTGGCCGGGTTCAACCAACCGGCAAATTCGGTGGCTACCTGGGCAAAGCCAACGCGGTGGGTAATATACGCCAGGGGATCGACCAGGCCCTGTTTTACACAACTAACGACGTGTTCAAAATCAGCCCGCGTGGCGTTGCGGCTGCTCATCAGCGTGGCTTCGCGCTTGTGAAACTCGGGATGGCTGAAGCTAATGTCACCCTTTTGCAACCCAACCAGCACGTACCGACCGCCGTGGGCCAGGTACTGAAATCCTTGATTGATTGCCCGCAAACTGCCCGTTGCGTCGATCACCACGGTAGGCATATCGCCGTGCGTTAGTTCCCGGATTTGTTCGATCGCATCGGGGGCCTGGGCATTTACGGTTTGATTGATTCCTAAGTTGTTTCGGCAAAAAGCGAGTCGGGCTTCATTGATGTCCATCGCGATGACCGTCGCCCCGGCAATGCGGGCAAACGCCATCACGCCCAGGCCAATCGGCCCCGCTCCAATCACCAGCACGGATTCACCCAGCCGGACCTCGGCCCGCCGAATGCCGTGCGCACCGATGGCCAGGGGTTCCACCAGCGCCAGTTGATCGTCGCTCAGGCCCTCGCCGTGCAGCAGAGAATACGTCGGCACCGACAGGTACTCAACCATCCCGCCATCCACGTGAACGCCGCAAACCTGCAACTGTACGCAACAATTGGGTTTGCCCAAACGACAGGCGATGCACGCGCCGCAATTAAAATACGGAATAAACGTGATGGTTTCACCGACGGAAAAACCAGACGCATCGCCCGGTTCAATCAATTCGCCGGCCAGTTCGTGGCCCAAAATCCGGGGATAATCAAAGTAGGGCTGCGTGCCTTCAAACGCGTGTAAGTCGGTGCCACAAATGCCGATTCGCGTCACCCGGATTGACGCGTGTCCCGGCGTCAACGCTGGTTTTTCGGTTTGTTGGTAGGCTAATTGTCCGGGGGTCAGGCAGACCAATGCGTTCATTGACGAGGCCACTGCTGCAACGGTTGTATTTTGGAAGCTGCTTTCTGCCCGGCACCTTCCGGGATGAGCAGCACCGTGATAGCGCCTTTGGTATTGGGTGGCATTTTCACTTCAAAACCGACTAACGACGTACCCGGATTGGGCGCGTCGTAGTCTCTGGGCGGGTCGGTCGACCAGGTTTTCATCGTTATTTTAGCGGGTTCCTGAACCTGTACGATCAATTTTTTACCGCCTTTCGTGAGTTCAACCCGGTTTTCACCGGTAATTTTTACCTCCGCCGGGGTCAGTAACGTCCAGCGAACAGTGGTTTCTTTGGACAAGGTTTCAACTTCATCCCGCACAACGACGTAAGCCTTGTCGAGCACGGCAATTCCACGATTGGCTTTGGCCAACGAACCTTTGTACAAACTGCTGATATCGGTGGTCGCGTTCATAAACAGGGGCTTGTCTGAAGAACCCGTGAGGGGTGCATTGCCGTCTACTTTCTGCAATTCATCGTTGACGGTGAGGGTGTTATGCACCCGGTTGGAGTAGCGAAATACTTCCCA
>JAJAZB010000200.1 GCA_026785975.1 Cytophagaceae bacterium
AAATTTCTGGCCGGTGGCGGCGAAATGAGTGCGCTCATCCGCGCTCACGATTGGTCGAAAACAGTGCTCGGCCCGCCCGAAACCTGGCCGCAGAGCCTGCGCACGTTGGTGAGTACGCTGCTGAATTCCCGGTTTCCCATGTTCCTGTGGTGGGGCGATGACCTCATTCAGTTTTACAACGACGCCTACCGGCCCAGCCTGGGCAACGACGGCAAACACCCCACCGCCCTGGGGCAGAAAGGAGTGGATTGCTGGCCGGAAATATGGCCCACGATTAAACCCCTGATCGACCAGGTCCGGACAACCCGGGAGGCTACCTGGAGCGAAGACCAACTCATCCCGATTTACCGCAACGGGCGGTTGGAAGACGTGTACTGGACCTTCAGTTACAGCGCCGTGCTCGACGAATCGGGCCAGGTGAGCGGGGTATTGGTGATTTGCCAGGAAACAACGGAGAAAATAAACGTTTTCCGGCAAATCGAAACCAGCGAGCAACGGCTTCAAAACCTGTTTGCCCAGGCACCGGTAGCCATCGCCACGTTCCGGGGGCCGCAATTTATTATCGAACAGGCCAATCCCGCGGTGTGTCGGATCTGGGGCCGCACCCAGGCGCAGGTACTGAATAAGCCGCTGTTTGAAGCCCTGCCCGAATCGGCCGGGCAGGGCTTCGAGGAATTACTGACGCAGGTCGCGCAAACCAAAGTTCCGTACGTCGGCAGCGAAATGCCATCCATCCTCGACCGCGACGGTCAGCGCGATACCGTGTACTGGACTTTCCTGTTCCAACCCATTCTTGAGGACGATGGCTCCTGCGACAGCATATTCGTGATGGCTACCGACGTGAGTGAACAAGTGCTGGCCCGCCAGAAAATTGAGGAAAGCAACCAACGGTTTCAGCAACTGGCCGATTCTATGCCGCAAATCGTGTGGACGGCCCGGCCCGACGGCTACCTCGATTATTTCAACCAACGCTGGTACGAATTTACCGGGTTTGACAAAGGGTACGCCGACCAAAGCTGGCTACCGATTCTGCACCCCGACTACGTGCAATTGTGCATCGCTTCGTGGCAGCACTCCGTGCAAACCGGGGACCCGTACCAGATTGAATACCGGTTTCAAGACCGTTTTCACCCCGGCGAGTACCGCTGGTTTCTGGGGCGGGCCGTTGCGGTACGCGACGACGCGGGCCACATCGTCAAATGGTTTGGTTCCTGCATCGACATCGACGACCAGAAAACCGAAGCCGGACGCCTGGAAGTGCTCGTGCGGGAGCGCACCGGGGAACTCGTACAAGCCAACGTCGATTTGCAACGCTCCAACCTCAACCTGGAGCAGTTTGCCTACGTGGCCTCGCACGATTTGCAGGAACCCTTGCGCAAAATTCAGGCTTTCGGTACCATGCTCCAGGGAAAACACGCCGACCGCCTCGAAGCCAGTGGTCAGGACTACGTTAACCGGATGAAGTCGGCCGCTGATCGGATGTCGGTCCTAATCAACGATTTGCTGGCGTATTCGCGCCTGACCGCCCAACCCCAGCCCTTTGCGCCACTCCGCCTCGAGGCGATAGTGAGCGAGGTGCTCGATCTGTTGGAGATGTCCATTCGGCAGGCCGAGGCCCAGGTCGAAGTCGGCACGTTGCCCACCGTGACCGGCGACCGCAGCCAACTCCAGCAGTTGGTGCAGAACCTGGTGAGCAACGCGCTGAAATTCCGGCGACCGGGCGTTGCCCACGTGGTGCGGATCAACTACCGCCTGACCAACGCCCGGGAAGTCTACGGCGACGAGCCAGCCCATCCGGGCACGGGGCAATACCACGCCCTGAGCGTGGCCGACAACGGCATTGGTTTCGATCCCCAGTACCGCAACCGGATTTTTGGAATGTTTCAGCGCCTAAACGGTAAAGCGGATTATGCCGGTTCGGGGATTGGCCTGGCGATTTGCCAAAAAATTGTCGAAAACCACCAGGGCCTCATCCGCGCCGAGGGTCAGCCCGGCCAGGGGGCCATTTTTACGGTGTACTTGCCGGTATGAGAAGTTGGCGGGCAATACGGCAACTTTCAGCATGACGATACCGCACAACCGGCATCGGCCCGTTTATAGGACGGTCCGCCGCGCGGGTGAGGCTAAGCGAACGTCGTAGTGTACCGGTCTTATTTTTGCTCGGCTATTTAATTGAAATGTGTAAATTTGTTAACTGAAGTCAGGTACTCAGTACGGGATTGCTTCGGCTGAATTGCCGTTGGCACCTGGCCGAATTACCCGCCTTTACCAGCTACCACCACCAAAATCAACCCACCCAATGACGCTGTTATCCCCCTTGATTCTGGTCGTTGACGACGACGACGACGACCGCCTGATGCTCGGACAAGCCTTTGAAGAAAAAGCATCGGAATGTCGGTTAGCCTTTGTTTCGGACGGGACCAAGTGCCTGGAATTTCTATTGGAGGCCACTCAGTTTCCGGCTTTGATACTCATGGATTTGAATATGCCCGGCATGAATGGTATTGAAGTGCTCAGCAAACTGCGCGCAACGCCCCAGTGGAAGAAACTCCCCGTCGTGATTCTCAGCACCTCCAACAGCCAGGAGCAAATCAACATGGCCTACCAGGAAGGGGCCAATTCGTACATCACCAAGCCCAACACGTTTGAAGACCTGGCCCACATGGCCGGCATACTTTGCAGCTACTGGCTGAATCTGGTGAAACAGCCCACGTTGAAAAACAGCCTGGTGCCGCAAATTATCCCGCCAGGCAGTAGGCCGATGAAAACATCGTAGCCGTTGCCCATTTGCCCGCGCTACTTTTTTGTTCTGGCTCCGGCCACCTGGCCGGAGCCAGGACAAAACCCGGTGACAAATTTTGAAAATTAAGCCCCCGCCCCCGCTTGCATCTTCCAGAAGCTCTTGCGATATTGGGGCGTTTTTACAACTCTTTGCAAACACATACCGCGTATGAAAGCCCTTCTACTCTTCATCATCCTCAATACGATTGCCTTTTCTGGGTTGGGCCAGCTTCTTCGTGAAGATTATTTTGACTATCCAATCGGAAATCTTCCCAGCCCTATTCCTTGGACGAGTTCTGGTTCGGGAGCTGCGGCAACAGTGGGTACTGAAAATTTGACCCCACCTAATGCTTTTTATCCTTCCCCAGTAGGCCTCCAATCCGGCAAATCAGTTTCTCTTGCAAATGGTGCTAATATTGACTACTCTCGAACGTTCTCATCAAGTCCGAGTAGTGGTTTTGTTTACACGGCCTTTTTGCTGAACGTTACATCGGGGGCCACTGCTGGGGGGGGCTATTTTCTGAGTACTTTACAAGGGGCTATTGAGATAGGAAGACTTTATGCCAGAAGTAGTGACACGGGTTATCAGTTAGGAGTACAAAGACAGACAAGTACCGTTGCTTATGCTTCAGTTGTATTAACCTACAACACCACCTACCTAGTGGTGATGAAATATAACTTTGTTACAGGAAGTACCAATGATGTAGTTC
>JAJAZB010000201.1 GCA_026785975.1 Cytophagaceae bacterium
CGAAAACATCACGAATTGGGCGTTGAATCAGTTTCGGGAACAGTATGAAGGCAACGGGCTGTTAGCGGCTCGAGCCGCTAACAGCCCGTTGCCTTCATACTGTTCCCGAAACTGATTCAACGCCCAATTCGTGATGTTTTCGATGCGGCGGCCCTGGGCGTCGTAGCGGTAGAGGGGGAGATTAACACTCTTTTCTACGTGTTCGTAGTCGCTCAATCCATCCGAGGCAAGCGTTTGAAATGGCTTCGCAGATGAAAGTCCTGAAAAACTAATGACTGTGTTTTCGGCATCCAGTTCTGGGCCGAAAATCTCAAAGTGATGTTCAGTCAGTACATCACAAAGAATTTTTTCCCGATAAAAAAATTGCTTGACAAATGGTCGCCACATTGACCGGCAGACTAATTTGTCTTGATAAACTATCCTTCGACCCCGCTGTAATTTAATTTTCAGATCACGACTCCACTTTATTGAGTAATCAAGTTGGTCGTTATCAAAAGCTTTGCTTTGAAGTTGCCGATTATATTTTTCAGTAAAGTATTTGATCTTCTTACTGAGAGTTCTCCCATCAAATTCGTACACCCATTCATCACGATTTGTCTTTATTCCGTTGGCGAAGGATTTGAAAACTACTCGCTCCAACTCAGTATTTTTCCCATCTAATGCTTTCACTTCCTTCGAGCAAAGCGGCAACAAACTTTCAAAATCGTTGTCGGTCTGGTCGATCCAGTTGGCGTTGGCATCGGGGCGGATGGGCTGGAAGGGAATTTCGGAAAAACGGTCGGCGAAGGTGCGGAACCAGTCGAGTTTTTCGGTTTTGGTCTGCTCGTCGTGTAGCGTGAAATACCGGATGTCGGCGGGAATGCCCGCGCTGCGTACTTCGCCCGTTTTCACCAGAAACATCACCGCCACGCCCGTCTGGATGCCAAATACGTTGTGTTTGGTGCCCGAAATCTTCGGGTTGGCGCGCACGTCGGAGCGCGTATCCACGATGTAAATGGCATCGAACTCCTCGGCCACGCTATGCCGGAACCCGTCGAAGGTGCGGCTGTCGATAAAACTCCGGTTGGTGATGAAACTCACGATGCCGGGGCCGTTTTGCAGGCGGTCGGAAGCCCAGCGGTAAAAGCGGGCGTACATATCGTACACCTTTGTTTTTTGCGCGGTGCTGCGGGCAATGTACGTGGCCCGAATGCGCCCGTCTACGCCGCCAATTTTCTTTTTGCCGTCGGCAAAATACTCCCGATTTTTGTTGTTGTCGTTTTCGTTGAGTTGGTTGGCGTTGTAGGGCGGATTGCCCAAAACGACCGAGATTTTCTGGGCGTTCTGATGATGAATCCGCCGCACGTTTTCCGCCGAAAACCCAAAACCCAGACCCGTTTGCTGACCGCCAAAATTGAAGCCCAGGTTGTCGAGTGTGTCCACGAAGCAGAGGTTCGGAAATTCGGCGTAATAGCCCATTCGCTGCCTGAAAATGTACTCGACGTTGAGGTTGGCGATGTAGTACGGCAGGATGGCGATTTCATTGGCAAACAATTCCTCGCGGTATTTATGGGGGAGCGTGTGCGGGTCGAGGTAGTCGATGAGGGCCGTCAGGTACGTGCCCGTGCCCGTAGCCGGGTCGAGAATTCTCACGCCGGGGTCGCTGAGGCTGCGGTGAAAATGCCGGTTGAGCAGATAATCGGTGGCTTTAATCTGAAACTGCACGATTTCGTTGGGCGTGTACACCACGCCGAGTTTATCGGCTTTTTTCGGGTCGTAGGCTTTGTAAAAGTTCTCGTAAATGTGCTTCAGAAACGTCTGTTTCTCGTGGTGGTCGGCGATGGTTCCGGCCTGGGAACGGATGACTTCGTAGTAGCCCTGAATGCGGTCGAGGGTCTGGCGTTTGGTGGTGCCGGTGAAGAAGGTTTCCTCCACCTTGCGCAGTTCGCGGGCGATGTTGTTTTCCTGGTGAAACTGCGATTCAGAGAAAATGGAGACGAAAATATCCTCGGTCAGGATGTGCTGAATCAGCATCTCGTCTACGTCGGCGAGGCTGAGGTCGGCGTTGATGCTTTCCCGGCAAAGTTTCCAGAAACCGGCCCGCGCGGCCTTGAACGTCGCGTTTTCAATCGCCTGTTTGGCAATCATCTCCTGAAGCGCCCCAATCACGACGGGCAAATCCTGCCGGAAGCGTTCGACGGCCTCGCGGAACGTGCGCACTTCGGGCCGTTCGTACTCCACGAAGCGGGTCAGCAACTGGTCGAGGGCGGGCGCGTCGCGGAGTTCGACCTGGCCCACTTCCTGCCCGCCCTGCACCAGAATGGCCTGGCGGGAATCTTCAAACAAAATGTTGAACGAAGGGTAGCCGATGGAAAACTTCTTCTCCATCTCGGTGCGCAGGTCGTCTTTGGTGTCCTTGCTTTCCCAGAGGCCGTAGAGCAGCGAAAGGCGGTCTTTCACGGCCCCGTCGGGGATGATGGTTTTGCCCGAGCGGGCTTTGAGGTGGTACTGCGGAATCAGCAGTAGATCGCGCTTTTCGGCGTAGGCGTTGAGCAATTCGCCGAAGGCGTGGCTCACGTTGCCTTCGTTGTGCTGCTGCCCGTACTGAACGAGTTGCTGAACCTTGCGGTGGTACTGCTGGATGAGGTAGGTGGACATGGACGGGAGAATAAACTCCCAAAGTAGGGAAAAATCCGACGACCCGTTTTAAGAAAATCAACGACGCCCGGCGATGGGAGTCTGCTGGAGAAAACCTCGTAGCAACTCAGCCAGTTTGTCAACGTTAGCATCGCTGGGCCGGAAATGGGGGGTTACCCTCACGCCACCCGCAGCACTGAGTTAAAATCCCACCCCTCGAAGCCCGGCGGCACGGTAAGCGTGAAGACGTAGTCGGCAACAGAAGCAAGAAAATACCCTTGTTCGAGGGCCTCATCGAGCAAACGTTTCTCGTCGTATTCCTCGTAGGCGACGACGACAATCAATTCGCGTTCGGCGTATTCAGGAAACAGGCGTTGAAACCGTAACACGTCGGCGTGTAACTTTTCAACGAACCCCTGACGCAGGATTCCCGGCATTCGGAGCAACACGACACGGCTCTCCGAAACACTGACGTTCGAGAACGATTCTACTTCGCCCGCCGCATTCCTTCGGGATCGTTCACCGTAGAAATCAGTCGTTCCAAATTTCTCAAACAGGAAATGGGAGGCGTTCCGGGCCAGAAGTTAGCCGTAGCTAATGAATGATTCCATAGTTGCTTTCAAATGTGCGGTAAGATACGCTAAACCATCTACCCCACCGGCAAGGCCGTCGAGTGCTTGATCTCGGCCATCATAAACGCACTCTGCGGGCCGCCGCTTTGCTTATTTCCCCTTTTCTGTTAGTTTTGATACATTCAACCCCAACCTGCACGTTGCTTTGGCAGTAAATCAGCCCGCTCATGCAGCAATTCGGAACCAACCTATTCCAACTCATGCCCATACTCATTCTCGAACCTCAAAACGAAACGGATTACCGGCTTTTTATCGACTTGGCGAAGCGGCTTCAAACGCCATACCGCCAGGAAGATGCCCGTAGCCCCGAAGAACGGGAAGCCGCTTTTCTGGCACTGGCTGGGAGTTTGGATACCCCAGAGACGGGCGATGAACTCATCGCCATCATCGAAGGCTCGCGCACGAGTAAAGACCCGAATTTTACATTCTGATTCAATTCACCCCACCGGCAAGGCCGTCGAGTGCTTGATCTCGGCCATCACAAACGCACTCTGCGGGCCGCCGATGTGGGCGAGCACCGCCAGCTTTTCAACCAGAAACCGCCGGTAATCGTCCATGTCGCGAACCATGATTTTGAGCAGATAATCGTACGGCCCGGCGATGTTGTAGCACTCGACAACTTCGGGCAGATGCCCAATTTCTTCCTCAAATTCCCGGATGAATGCCTGCGTGTGTTCTTTCAACGACACCTGGCAATAGGCCACCAGCGACCGCCCCACCTTATTTTTATCGACCAGCGCCACATACCCCCGAATGTATCCCTCGCGTTCCAGCCGCTTGATGCGCTCGTAAATGGGTGTGGTCGAGAGGCTGAGTTTGGCGGCCAGTTCTTTGTTCGTCTGGAACGCATCCTGTTGGAGGAATTCCAGAATCCGGCGGTCGGTATCGTCAAGTACGTTCATAGATTTTCTTTCTACGGGTTGGTTTGAATCTGCAAACAAGGCGATGAATAGTTTGGCAAATAAGCAGGAAAATAGTTTTATTTTCTACATTTTAGGCTTTTTATGGATATGTACCGCCTAAATCACGAGTTTTGTACCAGAAAACACTAACCGATCGCAACCATAATCCACATGGGCCTATTCGATTTTTTCAAGAAGAAAAACCCGGCACCCGCGCCAGCGGAAGAGACGACGCTTCAGCCATGGGGCGTCGATCAGGACGCGGAGGTTTTGCTGAGTCAGCCCGCCGAGTTTCCCAGGGGCATTATCAGTTTACTCACCAGCTACGCCATGCTTACCTCAGAAATTAAGGCGCTGTACATTGCGCAAATGCACACGCCGTCGACCGACGAAGCACCGCATTTGCTCATCGGCGTCACGTGTACCGGCAACCGGATCGAAGCCGTAAATGGTTTGGTAGCGGCCATCGGCGCCTCCGCCTACGCCGATCAGATCATTGATTTCGTGGAAGTAGTACCGAATTCGCCGGATTCCACCAGCGCGTATCTTTTGAAAACAGGGCCATTTTTCCGACAGAATTAAGTAGAAACCGTCATGCAGAAACAAACCCAGGCCATCCGGATTCAGACCGAGCGTTCGCAGCACCGCGAGCATTCCGTGCCCCTCTACCTGACCTCCAGTTTCACGTTTGAAGACGCCGAGATGGGCCGGTCGCTCTTCGCCGATGAGGTCGAAGGGAATATTTATTCCCGCTACTCCAACCCCAACGTCGATGAGTTTATCGCCAAAGTCTGCGCGCTGGAAGGGGCCGAACAGGGCCTGGCGTTCGGCTCGGGCATGGCCGCTATTTTTGCTACGTTCGCCGGGTTGCTCCAGAGCGGCGACCACGTGGTGGCTTCCCGGGCGCTGTTTGGGTCGGCCATTCAGATTCTGGGCAAAATCATGCCGAAATGGGGCATCACCACCACCTTCGTCGATGGCCACGACCCCGACCAGTGGGAAGCGGCCTTGCAGCCCAACACGAAGATTTTTTTCTGTGAAAGTCCGTCCAATCCCGGCCTCGAACTCACCGACTTGACCGCGCTGTCGGCGATTGCCCAAAACCACGGCGTTGTGCTGGCCGTCGACAATTGCTTCGCCACGCCGGTGGTGCAGAATCCCATCGAACTTGGGGCCGATCTGGTCATGCACTCGGCCACGAAGTACATGGACGGGCAGGGCCGGGTACTCGGCGGGGTGCTGGTGGGTCGCCGTGAGTTGATCGAACCCATCCGGTTTTTTGCCCGGCATACCGGCCCGGCGATGTCGCCGTTCAACGCCTGGGTGCTGTCGAAAAGCCTCGAAACGCTGTACGTGCGCATGAAAGACCACTGTGAAAGTGCGCTGATTTTGGCGCAAAAACTCGAAGGCCATCCGGCCCTCAACGCCGTGCATTACCCGTTTTTGGCTTCGCACCCGCAGGTGGAGTTGGCCCGCCAACAGATGAAATGGGGCGGGGCCATTCTGACCATCGACGTAAAAGGCGGTTTTGAGACCGTCAACGAACTGACGCAGCACCTGCAAATCGCCAGTATTTCGCCCAACCTCGGCGATACGCGCACGATTCTGACCCACCCCGCCAGCACGACCCATTCCAAACTCTCCCTCGCCGACCGCGCCGCCGTGGGCATCACGCCCGGCCTCGTGCGCATTGCCGTTGGCCTGGAAGCCATCGAGGACTTAGTGGAAGATTTTGAACAGGCATTGGCTAAAGTGGGCGTTGGTGTTAATGCCTAAGATTCATCGTCGTTATCTCCGCTAACGGCCAGGGCTGTGCCTACCGCCCGGAAAATGCTCAACAAGGGGGCCGTCAAGCAACCGCACGCCTTCGGCGACGATTACCATCCCCATTCTTTAAAACAGTACATTTTTAAGTGGATGTCCTTTCCTGGCCGCAATAGCCCGGATCGTTCATACCCTTTTGCCGAAATAAGCCGCAAAATTTGGCGACCTTCCGGTTGGACCAATGCGCCCAGGCATTCACTTTCCCTTGTCCGGTACCTTTGAGGCAAACACTTCTTTCAGAGCGCTTTGGGTTGGGCAACCAGCCCCGGCCCTGCCCTGGCTTCACCGGCAGGCGTTGCTCCTTTGAAAGAAGTTCCCTTTTCCCTACCGTACTATTTATTCTGCTTACGCTGATAACCTACCCCGCCTACCTGCGATAGATGAGCGTACCGGGCAATACCGCCCTACTTTATTTATCAACTGTCTTTAAATTTTACCAACATGAAAAAGCTAATCCTTACCATTTGGGCCGTAGC
>JAJAZB010000202.1 GCA_026785975.1 Cytophagaceae bacterium
ACTTCGCCGAAGCCGCCGGTGCCGAAGCCCGGCGGCTTGGGCAGGAGATGGCGCGGTATCTGGAGGTGTACTTGCCGGTTTAGGTATAAAAACCCTGGATGTGACCAAAACACAGCGCTTTTTCACCTGATTTTCTTCCAGTTGAAATCACGGCCTCCCTGATGTACGACCACTTGCGACACGTTCCCATTTGAGTCTTTGTAAAAAGTCAATTGCGCGTCTACTGCTTTTAGAAAAAAGTCCGTTTCGGTCTCGGCAAACACGTCAAACTTGGCTTGCCCGGTAATCTGCAAAAACAGTTTTCCGGCTTCGAGGGTAATAGCCATCGTCCGGTCAGGCGTCATCTGGTAAGTGCCAACGTAGTGCCGGAGTACGATTTCGCTGATTGGGATGGCTTTCCGGTTTTTGGGGACTTGATACGGCTGCTCGAAAAGAATACTGAGCAGGTCCCTGACCGTTGGGTCCAACGTGGTTACGTCCGATGCATCGTCCACGTTACAGAGTAGAATGAGGGTGATGTCTTCCTGGGGAAATTGAATAAAATACGTCGCAAAACCGGGCAGGTTACCGTTCTGAAAAATAAGTTTTTTGTTTTTGTCGAAATATGAAATTCCCCAGCCATAGCCCCACTGGCCCTGGTTGGGCGGATTGAGTGCCGCTCCCCAAGTTTCGGGTTTAAGCATCCGGCGGGCCTGTACCACCCGCGACCATCGGTACAAGTCGCCGACGGTGCTGTACATTCCTCCCGCCGCATAGCCAACTGTCGAATCAATGAGCGGAGTCGCAATCAGAACCGAATCTTTCCAGTAGGTGTACCCCGTTGTTTTACCCGGATCGTTCAGATTTCGGAGGTCAAAGCCGGTGTGGGCCAGGCGAAGAGGGCTGAGAAACCACTCCCGCACGACGGTTTCAAATGGCTTCCCGGTTACTTTTTCAACAATCAAACCCAGTAGATAATACCCGGAATTGGTGTACTTTACTTCAGTTCCCGGCTTGATGGTCAACGGCTTGTTTTTAAACTGCGCTACTACCCACTCTTTGCTGACGGGTCGCGTCACCGTTGCACTATCCGGGCCGTACAAAATATTTTTAAAATCATAAATGCCGGACGTGTGGAAGAACAATTGTTCCAGCGTAATCTGGTCACCGTTGGGGTAGTCCGGGAAGTACTTGCTTAGTTTGTCCTTCACCGAGAGTTTTTTTTCTTCCTGTAACCGCAGAATAACCGCCCCGGCAAAGGTTTTGGTGATTGATCCCAGTTGATAAATGCTGTTCGTGTCGTTGGGCGTTTGGGTCTGTGCGTTCTTCCAGCCGTAGCCTTTTTGCAGTAAAATAGTCCCTTTTTGGGCAACGAGCGCCGTACCGTTGAAGCGATTCAGGTTTGCAACAGCCTTCAGATATTCTTCTAATTTTTCAGCAGTGGTTTTTAGATTGGCCGTTTGTTGAGCCCTCACCTGGATGAGTAATGTGGATGCAAAAAGGGTAATAATGACCCAGAAAAGCTTTTTCATGGTACGTTGTTTTTAGGCCAAAACAGATCAAAAACAACGTAACAATCTGCTCAAATCCGGATTTGAGAGCAATTAAACGTTAATACTTAAAAAGCCGCCTGCCGGTTTAGGTATTCCCTCGGCGATACGCCCGTCATCTGCTTGAACGTCCGCTGGAAGGTGGCCTGCGAATTGAAGCCGCATTCGAACGCGATACCGGTCAGCGTCAGGTTTGAATGGGTTGAATCAGTCAACCGCCGTTTGACTTCCTCCAGGCGGTATTCATTCACGAACGTGTTGAAGCTTTTGCCGAGGTGTTGATTCAGTACGGCGGAAATGGTTTTGAGCGATACCCGCAAATGCCGTCCTACTTTCTCAACCGTCAATTCCGGGTCAAGGTACAGCTTATCCATCTCCATTGATTTGAGTAATCCGTTCGAAGTTTCCTGAATCAGTTCGTTGGGTAAAACCGCCGAAGTGGTTTTACCCACGGGTTCGGCCATCACCGGGTTGCGCGAATGCAGATAGCCCCGCAATCCCAGCCAGTAAATCATAACGGCAATGGGAATATAAAGTGGATACCAGCCAAAAGCATCCAGCAATGCATTGCGGGTGGCCGGAACGATGTACGGAATCAGATGAATCAGCCAGATCACCTGAAATACGAGAAATACTGTCAAAAATTGACGGAGCCAGCGCAGATTCACCTGTTGCTGTTCTGTTCCGGAATTCGTCTTTTCAACCTGCTGAAGCCACCGGCGTGTCACCATCAGATAAACCGTAACCGAAAGCCAGCGGGGAATATCGACGTAGGTATTGTACTCATCCATAATATGGCCCACCTTCTGGTTATCCTCGTGATCGAATACCCCAAAAAGAACGCCGAAAAGAAACCCCCAGCCAATCAGTTTCCCGCCCCAATCGATGATCACCGGCCAGAAATGGCGTCGTTCCCGTTTACCCAGCCGGAAATCCGGATCGAGCAACGAGCGGGTGTAAAAGTAAATCAGTGGACCAAACGGCATGACCATGATTAGGGGGGTCAAATCAAGAAACAGATTGACCTGCCAAGTGAAGAGTGGTATTCCAACGGCCAGGCTTGCCAACGCCAGCAAACCGACCAGCACCGCCAACAATCGGTTCGACAGTCGTAACCCTTTCGGATTGAACCACAACAAAACCGCCAGGATGAACCCCTGGAGGGCACCAAGCAAGACCAGTAAATTGGGGAATGAGATCGGCATGAGACGCAGCAGTTTGAGAATAGCTACTACAAAGAAGCCGCCGGAGAAGCAGGCAATCAAGTTAAAAAATGTTAACGTCGAATCCGTAAGTTTGACCATCAATACACCCACTCCATGCCCAACGAAACCTTCCTGAGTTACCTCTGGCAATTTCAACAGTTTGACCGCACCGCGCCGCAAACCGAGCAGGGCGAAACCTTG
>JAJAZB010000203.1 GCA_026785975.1 Cytophagaceae bacterium
AAACAATTCCCAAAAAAACCCCCCCCCCCCCCCCCCCCGGGGGGTATTGCCCACCGGAACCCCCCGCGGGGGCGGGGCAGGGGTGGGTTTTCGCGCATACCTCACAACTTGAGTTAATTCAGCATTATTTTGTTCCAAACCCTCTGAACAATGCGCAACCGACTCAGTGTAGTTTGTAGTCTGCTTTGGATTGTACCTCTGCTTTCACCGGCCCAGGATTACCCCATTCGCCCCGTGCCGTTTACGGCGGTTAAGGTGACATCGCAATTCTGGGCACCGCGCCTCGAAACCAACCGGACGGTCACGATTCCGTTTGCGTTTAAAAAATGCGAGGAAACGGGTCGGATCGACAACTTTGCCGTAGCCGGGGGATTGAAAAAAGGTACGTTCCGGGGCATCCGGTACGACGATTCCGATGTTTTCAAAATCATCGAAGGTGCCGCCTATTCCCTGGCCAGCCACCCCGACAAGCAGTTGGACGCCTACCTCGACGACCTCATCCATAAAATTGCGGCGGCTCAGGAATCCGACGGGTATTTGTACACCGTCCGCACGATTCAGGGCGATAGCATCAAGGATGTGAACGGGGCGGGGAAAACGCGTTTTAGTCGGCTCGAAGGCAGCCACGAACTTTACAACGTCGGGCATTTGTACGAGGCGGCCGTCGCGCATTTTCAAGCTACGAAAAAGAAAACGTTGCTCGACGTCGCGGTTAAAAACGCCGATTTTCTGGTAAAAACTTTTGGCCCCGATAAATTGGTCGCGGTGGAAGGGCACGAAGAAGTGGAGATTGGTCTGGTGAAATTGTACCGGGTCACGGGCAAAAAAGCCTACCTCGATCTGGCCAAGTTTTTCCTCGATATGCGGGGCCGCGCCGACAAGCGGCAGCTCTACGTGGTCGGTCATAACCAGGCCGGGCACGTACCCACGCGCCACGACAGCGTTTATTTTCAGGATCACCGGCCCGTTGCGCAGCAAACCGAAGTGGTTGGTCACGCCGTGCGGGCGGGGTACCTCTACGCAGGCATGGCCGACGTGGATGCCGTGATGGGTAGCAAAACCTACCGCCCGGCCCTCGACGCGCTCTGGAACAACGCCACCAACCAGAAACTCTACCTGACCGGTGGGGTCGGAGCGCACCGTTCGGGCGAGAATTTTGGGGATAATTACGAACTGCCCAACCAGGAAGCCTACGCCGAAACCTGCGCTGCCGTGGCTCAGATGCTCTGGAATTACCGGATGTTTTTGCTCACCGGCGAGGCGCGTTACCTCGATGTGTTTGAGCGTAGTTTGTACAATGGTTTTCTGGCGGGCGTATCCGAGTCGGGGGATCAATTCTTTTATCCCAACCCGCTGGCGGCGGACGGCAAGGAGAAGTTCAACATGGGTCTGGCCACGCGTAGCCCGTGGTTTGGTACGGCCTGCTGCCCGAGCAACGTCGCGCGGGTATTGCCTTCGCTACCCGGCTACGTGTACGCCGTGCGCCCCGGAGCCGGGCAAACGCAACGGGCTTTTGTCAACTTGTTCATGGCCGGAACGGGTACTCTGCCCCTCGAAAAAGGCAACGTTCGACTAACTCAGGAAACAAATTATCCCTGGAGCGGGGTCGTAAAAATCAGCGTGGAACCCGAGAAAGCAGGCGCTTTTTCATTGGCCATTCGCCTACCTGGCTGGGCGCAGGGCAGACCTGTTCCCGGCGATTTGTACCGCTACACGGATACCAGAAAAGAACAGATTGTCCTGAAAGTGAACGGCAAAACGGCCACGTATGTCCTGGAAAAAGGTTTTGCCGTACTCGACCGGAGTTGGAAAGGCGGGGATATCGTTGAACTGGAACTGCCCATGCCCGTGCGGAAAGTGCTGGCCAACGACAAAGTTCAGGCCGACCGGGGCAAAGTGGCTTTGGAGCGCGGCCCAATCGTGTACTGCGTGGAAGGCGTAGACAATGGCGGCACGGTGTCAAACCTCTCCATCAGCGACCAGACGCAGTTTAGTACGGTTTCGGCCCCCGATTTTATCACGGCGGCCACACTGATTAAAGCGAAGGAAAACGGACGAACGTTTACCGCCATTCCTTACCATTTGTGGAGCCACCGGGGACCGGGCGAAATGGCGGTTTGGTTGCCAAAGAAATAGCGTCAGGGGTTGTATCAGTCGGGGGTTGGGTTCAGGAAGTTTCTAAAAAAGAGTTTAATTTTGAACTCTAAAACTGAATTGGGGGGTTTCAAGCCTCACCCCTGCCCCTCTCCGGTGGAGAGGGATGACCGAGAAGTTTGTATTTATTCCCTCTCCACCGGAGAGGGGCAGGGGTGAGGCCTTTACTTAAGATTTGAACAGAATTAAACGTCTTTAGAAGTAAAATCTGCAATGGAAGTACTTTGTGTCAATAGTCAATTTCCGGCCCCGGTGCTGGCTTTTTACGCTGAATTTGGCGTTCACACCCCTCAGCAGGATACGCTCTACACGGTGCGTCAGGTGAAGCGCCACACCAGCGGCGAAACCGGTGTGCTGCTCGCCGAAATTCAAAATCCGGCCGTTCCCGTCGCTCACCCGGTGTTGGGAGAAACCTGGTTTGAACCGACGTTTAACATCAACCGATTTCGGACGCTGAGCGGGGAGCCGGTCCGGAAAGAGGCGTTGGAAGAGGTAGCCGTTTGAGCCGTTTAAAATTCGGTGCGCGATGGGAGAGTTGACAACTTTTTGAGAGTTGTCAACTCTTTTTTTAAGCCCAAAATGGAGTTTCTTGAGAGGGTTGAGGGTGGGGTGGGGTCAACCAACTTTTTTAAGTCGTCGGATGACTAAAAAAAGTCATCCGACGACGGGCTACTTTTCTTTTCACCCAAAATGGAGCCTAACTACTTAACCAACCGAATGATGCGCATGAATTCAAGCCCTTTTTTCAAGAAAGCAGCGACTCTGACCTTGCTGACCGGTTTGTTGATGGGTCTGGTGAGTCTGGCCCCCCGTTCGGGGCCTTTGGCTACCCGCCTGAACGTCGTGTTGATCGTGGCCGACGACCTGGGTTGGGCCGACCTGGGCTGTTACGGAAACACCTTCAACGAAACCCCCGCGCTCGACCGCCTCGCCCGGCGCGGCACACGCTTCACCCAAGCCTACGCCACCTGCCCGGTGTGTTCGCCCTCGCGGGCCAGCCTGATGACGGGCCGCCTGCCCGCCACCCTCGATCTGACCGACTGGCTGCCGGGCCGCAAACAACAAACCGGGGTATCGCCTGGCGATAAACTGCGGATGCCCGACACCCGGCAACAACTGCCTCTCGAAGCCACCACTCTGGCCGAAGTGTTGCAAAAAGCCGGGTATGCCACGGGCTTGTTCGGCAAGTGGCACCTCGGTGGGGCGGCGTTTTTCCCCGAAAAACAAGGCTTCGACGTGGCGGCGGGTAAACCCCACGGTGGTTCGCCGCTGCATTATTTTTACCCCTACCGAAACGGCACGCAGCAATCTGCCGACCTGACCCCGACGGGCCAGCCCGGGGAGTACCTGACCGACCGGCTGACCGACGAAGCGGTGAATTTTATGGCCGAAAACCAGGACAAACCCTTTTTTGTCTACCTCGCGCACCACGCCGTTCACATCCCGATTCAGGCCAAACCGGTGCTCATCGAAAAATACCGACGCAAATTGGGAAGCCGCCCCGCGCAGGCACCCTACAATCCCGAGTACGCTGCCTTGCTCGAAAGCCTCGATCAGAGCGTGGGCCGGGTGATGACTACGCTCGATTCCCTCGGCCTAACCGGCCGTACCCTGGTGCTATTCACCTCCGACAACGGCGGTTTATCGGTCAAAGAAGGCCCCCTGACCCCGGCCACCTCCAACGCCCCCCTGCGCGAAGGCAAGGGATACGTGTACGAAGGTGGTATCCGGGTGCCGCTACTGGCTTACCTGCCCGGCCAGACAGGGCGCACATCGGAGGCTGTGGTTTGGGGAGCGGATTTTTACCCAACCCTGTTGAACTTGCTGGGACTGAAAATGCCAAACCCGGCGGAAGTGGAGGGAACGGATGTTTCGGCGGTATTTCGGGGAAAAGCGCCCGGTCCCCGAACGCTGTTTTGGCACTACCCGCACTACGCCAACCAGGGTAGCCGCCCGGCAGGTGCCATTCGCGAGGGGGATTTCAAACTCATCGAACAGTTTGAAGACAGGACTCTCGAACTCTACAACCTGCGCACCGACCCCGGCGAGCACCACAACCTGGCCTCCACCCAGCCCCGGCGGGTGCAAGCCCTGCACCAGAAATTGAAAAAATGGCGGGAGCGCATCAACGCCCGAATGCCGACTCCTTTGCCCGGATGACCCGGAAAACCCCGAAGGCTGCGGCGCGGTGGCCCAGCCCGTACTCCGCAGTCAGAACACAAAACCCCGTCCCGAGTACTCGGGATGGGGTTTTATTTGTTGAAAATAGAGTTACAGCGGAAAGAAGTAGCCGACGCTGAACGAGATGGCCGTCGGGTGAATTTCTGATTTTGTACCCTCAAAGGTACCCAGTACGTACTGGTAGCGGCCTTCCAGAATCAGGTCGCTTTTGCCGACGGGAATAATGACCCCCGCACCACCGCCCGCGCCGTAGCTGGCCCGCTCACTAAATTCAACGTCATTGAAATCCACCGTACCCGACTGCTCCGCGCCGCCCGCCTTGATTTTCACCCGGCTCGATAGCGCGTAGGACCCAAAGCCACCGCCCTGGATGAAAAATCGGGTTTGGTCGCCAAACGTTAACCGGAGCGAAAGGGGCACCATTAAATAATTGGTGCGGGTGCTGATGAATTCGTCCCCAACTGAGGCTTTTAATCCCCACTGCGAAAACTGGACTTCCGGTTGAATGGAGAACGTTCTGCCCAAGCGGAGGTTGAGCGCGATGGCCCCCTCAAAACCGGGCAGGAAATCCAGTTTGGCACCCGACGCACCCAAGCCTTCGAGGTAAGCGCTCCGGGGAGTAACCGAGGCGTAAGTTCCACCGATTCGCAACCCAAACGAACTCGAACTCCCCCGGCGCGACAAAGCCTTAGCGGGCCGGATGGGCTGGGCAGCGGGGGTCGGTTTAGCCGGAGTATTTACAGGGGCTACTTCCGTGCTTTTCACGGCCGGTGCGGGTGGGGTGGGGGGTGGTGTCGGGGCGGGAGTAACTGTAACTGTGTTCTTCTTCTTGGTCGTTGCGGTGGTTGGTTTGGTACTCGTCGGCGTGGTTTTGGTCACGGATTTTGTCGGGACAGGTTTTTGGGCAACTGGTTTGGGGGCCGGTGAGTAGGGTTTTTTGGCCGTGGTTGTGGTCTTTGGCTTGGGCGTTTGTGCCCTAGGCGTTTGTGCCTCAACGAGGGCAATGGATAACGTGGCTGCGAGTACTCCGACGAAGATTTTGTGAACCGTTGACATGATGAGAAAGGGTTGATAAGCACTGCGCAAAGTTCGCGCATTCCGCATTGGCAAAATAGCGTAAAATCCCCTGTTTTAACCGGGTACTTCTACGGAAGTTAGCAACCTTTCCTTTTGATTAGAGTTTACAGAACTCAGGAGGCCACGCTCGTGGTGCGTTCGCCTGCGTACTGGTCGCCAATTCGGGTGAGCGTTTCGGCCAGTTCCTGAATGCGTTGCGCCGTCACCGATTCGGCTTTTCCGGCGGCATCAGAGGCCAACTTTCCCAGGTTTTGCATGGCTTGGCCAATGCTGGCCGCATTGCCTCCGGCAAGTACGTCTTCGAAGGCGTGCAGTTGGGCGGCGATTTCACTGAATCCTCGTTCTTCGAGCGTGGCAATCAGCCCGTTGAGCAGTTGGGGAGCCTGATCGCGGGCGGCTTCGAGATTATGACTGAGGGCTTCGTTGGTGATGGCCAATTGCTGAATATCTGCGGTTTGGTCGGGCATGGGTCGATTTTCTTTAAAAGTTGATGAAGCGTTAAAACTCAGTAATCCGGCCGCTCGACCGATTGCCGCTCCAGGCGGTTGAGGGCCTGAGCCAGTTCGTTGAGGTGCGTGGTCAGGGGGCCTTCGACAGTATCGGCGGCGTCCAGCGTCAGGCGGGTGAGGTTTTGCAGCGAATCGCCCACGGCTCCTTCATCCTCGTCGCTGATAAATACGTTGAGCCGTTCCAATTCATCGGCGATCAAATCCAGACCCTGACTGTTGAGCGCCACAATCCACTGATTCAGTAGGGATTGCGCTTCTTCGGCGATGGCTTCCGGTTTTTGTCCCAGCAAATCCGTGGTGTGGGCGATTTGGTTGACGTGTTCGAGTTGTGCGTGTTCGAGATGCTCAGCCATGACGAGAATTGATGTTTTGGGGTGATGCAAGCGGTTTGTTGTCACTTCGATTTCTTAAAAAATCAGACCAATCCATATTTTCGTCTTTCGTCAACGCCGATGAAAATGGGTGTAGAACCAGTTTGCCGGTAGCGCTTCGGCGGCTGTGGATTTTTATAAGTGGTCGGGCGACGAAAAAGTCGTCCGACCACGCCCAGTCGGGGGC